>NZ_JBEPEL010000173.1:0-1026 GCF_040300825.1 Streptomyces sp. NPDC000229 | reverse complement strand
TGGTCCAGGACGTTTACCGTCACAGGGCCGGCAGCCTTGAGCGCCGCGCGTGCCTTGGTCCGCTCCGGCGGTGCGACAGTGATCGGCAGCGTGCCGACGGGTCCACCAAGGACATCGAGGACCTGAAGGAGGGCGAGTACGTCCTGGCCTCCGACCCGGAGACCGGGGACCTGCAGGCCCGCAAGGTGACCGACACCATCACCGGTGACGGTTACAAGCACCTCGTCACCCTCACCGTCGACCCCGACGGCGAGAACGGCAAGGCGAAGCCAAGCAAGATTACGGCCACGGCCAACCACCCGTTCTGGCTGCCGGACTACGGGCGCTGGGCCGAGGCCGGTGAACTGGAGCCGGGCATGTGGCTGCAGACCGCAGCCGGCACCTGGGTCCAGATCACGGCGATCGACGACGCACACCGCAGTCAGCGCGTCCACAACCTCACCGTCGACGGTCAGCACACGTACTTCGTGGTGATCGGCTCGGCGGCGGTACTTGTCCACAACGACAGGCTCGTATCTGCGTCGAACTGTCCGCCTGACCCGGATACGGCCAAGCAGCTTCTGAACGATGCGGAAGCTCTACACGACACTGCGTCGGCAGGCAGGGCAGCAGGCAGCGCCGGGGCCAAGAGAGCCGATCAGGGAAGCACAGTGGCCACCGCAATTCTAGGTGGGCGCAAGGTCTACTCTGTCAACAACAACCAGACAAACCCGGCCATGCGTGCACTGGCTGAAAAGCTGGGCTACGAGCGGATCTCTGGAATCGAGCACATAGATCCGGGGATCCGCACTGATGCTGAGCAAATCCTCATGAATGCGGTTGATGACGGCACTCTTGGTGGAGTCGGCATCATTGCCTCTTCGCGGAAGGCTTGCGGACTCGAGCGGCAGAACTGCGCCGGTCGGGCAAATGAATACTTCGGTATCCAGCTATGGGAGCGGGCCGGGCGCGGACCGTGGTGATGAGGTCCGGGTCGATGAGGTGGGCGACGGTCAGCGGGTCGTGCAGGGGCGGGGCGGCAAGGCC
>NZ_JBEPEL010000172.1:0-1078 GCF_040300825.1 Streptomyces sp. NPDC000229 | reverse complement strand
GTCGGTTCGCAGTGCGCGGTTCCGGGACGGAGGTCACTACCCCAGCGGAGGAGTTCCTGGAGGTAGAGGTTGGGTTGCCGTTGGCGTCAGTGGCCTTGGTCAACTGACCGTAGGAGTTGTACTCGTACGAGGTGGTGTAGTCACCCGCCGTGGTCGTGGCGACGCCCTTGGGGTCGGTGACCGTCTTGAGATTGCCGAAGCCGTCGTACCCGAACTGCCAGGGACGTCCTTCGGGTGAGGTCTTGCGCCACAGGTCGGCGGAGTAGCCGTCGGCGCGGGTCTGATACTCGAACTTGGCCGCGTTGGCCGGGTAGGTGCCGGGCGCGCAGTCCGCGGCGGTCGGCACGCCGGCCTTGTTGTTCTCGGCGTCGCGTGACCAGAGGATGTAGCCGGTCTTCTGGTCGTAGCAGTACGCGGTTTTGGCGCCGTTCGGCTCCTCCAGATAGGTCACGTTGTTGTCGGCGTCCCACGACATCTTTGTGGTCTGCGACTTGGCGTTGGTCGTCTGGACCGGGCGGCCGAAGTCGTCCGTCACGTAGGCCGTGGTACGGGACTCGGCGTCGGTGACCTTGGTGTCCGTGAACTTCGTGTTCGCCGCGTTCACCGCGTAGGCGAAGTTCGTGGCGCCGCCGAGACGGTCGGTGATCGTCTGGGTCCACCAGTGGTACTTCGGGTCGTCGCCCTCCTTCGGGAAGTAGTACCCGAGGGAGGTGCCGTTGCCGCGCGGGTCGGTCGCCTTGACGAGCTTGACGTTCTTGTTCCCCTGCGTGGCGTCGTAGGTGAACTTGAAGTCCTTCGGCTGGGACGAGCCGACACCGTCGGTGATCTGCCCGAGCAGACCCTTGGTGGTGTAATAGAACTCGATCTTCCGGCCCGAGATGTCCGTCATGGACTTCACGTGGTCGTAGATCTTGGAGTTGTTCAGGCTGCCCGTGTCGGTGGTCAGCACGCCCGAGTCATTGACGTACTGGTAGCCGGACTGGCCCTTGGTCCAGTAGTCGACGGTCAGCGTCTGACGGCCGGCCGGGTCGGTGATGTACGTCAGGAACTTGGTCGGCTTGTTGTTGGACTTGCGCTC
>NZ_JBEPEL010000171.1:0-1098 GCF_040300825.1 Streptomyces sp. NPDC000229 | reverse complement strand
GCACGCTGTTGAGTTCTCAAGGAACGGACGCTTCCTTTGTACTCACCCTCTCGGGCTTTCCTCCGGGCGCTTCCCTTCGGTATTTCGTGTTTCCAACCCTACCAGATCCGTTTTCCGTTCCGTTTCCGGTTCGAATTCCGTTTCCAGCGGCCGTTGGAGGGCCTTTGCCTTTCGGCTGGTCCGACTTTATCAGAGATTCTGAGTCGGATTTCCCGGCCCTTCCGGGGCACCCTGCATGGCACACAGATGTGCCGGGTTCCCGATCGGGCGGAGCCGTAAACGTACTGGAGCGGGGCGCCCCGATGCAAATCGAGGGGCCCCGCTCCGTTGCTGAGCTGGTGGGGCGTCAGACCTCCACGACCACCGGGAGGATCATCGGGCGCCTGCGGTAGGTGTCCGAGACCCACTTGCCGATCGTGCGGCGGATCAACTGCTGGAGCTGGTGCGGCTCCGCGACCCCGTCGGCGGCCGACTTGGCGATGGCGTCATGCACCTTCGGGATGACCGCGTCGAAGGCACTGTCCTCGATGCCGGAGCCGCGGGCGTGGATGTGCGGGCCACCGGTGATCTTGCCGGTCGTGGAGTCGACCACCACGAAGACCGAGATGATGCCCTCTTCGCCGAGGATGCGGCGGTCCTTCAGGTGAACCTCGGTGACGTCGCCGACCGAGAGGCCGTCGACGTACACGTACCCGGCCTGGACCTTGCCGACGATCTTGGCCTTGCCGTCGACGAGGTCGACCACGACGCCGTCCTCGGCGATGACGATGCGGTCCTTGGGCACACCCGTCAGGGCGCCGAGCTCGGCGTTGGCGCGGAGGTGGCGCCATTCGCCGTGGACCGGCATCAGGTTCTTCGGCCTGCAGATGTTGTAGAAGTACAGCAGCTCGCCGGCCGAGGCGTGGCCCGAGACGTGGACCTTGGCGTTGCCCTTGTGGACGACGTTGGCGCCCCAGCGGGTGAGGCCGTTGATCACGCGGTAGACCGCGTTCTCGTTGCCCGGGATCAGGGAGGACGCCAGGATCACGGTGTCGCCCTGGACGATCCTGCACCTGCTGGCCGCGGCCCAGGAGGCGGGCGTCCCCTTCGGCCTGGAGG
>NZ_JBEPEL010000170.1:0-1183 GCF_040300825.1 Streptomyces sp. NPDC000229 | reverse complement strand
AGTGGTGGTACGGCAGCGGCGGCGCGGGTGGCGCGGGGCGTTCGCCCGTGGGGTGTGGGCGGCGGGTGAGCTGGCTGTCACGGCCGGGGTGCGCGGGTGCTGGTCGCCGAGCCGCGGCGGATCGCGGCGCGGGCGGCGGCCCGGCGGATGGCGTGGCTGCTGGGCGAGCGGATGGGCGGCCGGGTGGGTTTCACGGTGCGCGGCGAGCGGGTCGTGTCGCGCGAGACGGTCGTCGAGGTGGTGACGACGGGTGTGCTGCTCCAGCGGCTCCAGCGGGACCAGGAGTTGGCCGGGGTGGACGTGGTGATCCTCGACGAGTGCCATGAGCGGCACCTGGACGCGGACACCGCCGCCGCGTTCCTGCTGGACGTACGGGCGGCGCTGCGGCCCGAGCTGCGGCTGGTCGCCGCGTCGGCGACGACCGACGCGGAGGGCTGGGCCCGGCTGCTGGGCGGGGCGCCGGTGGTGGAGGCGGAGGGCACGGCCCATCCGGTGGAGGTGGTGTGGGCTCCCCCGGCGTCGTCCGTGCGGCCGCCGCACGGGATGAGGGTGGACCCGGCCCTGCTGGCCCACGTGGCGTCGGTGGTGCGCAGGGCGCTGGCCGAGCGCCCGGGGGACGTGCTGTGCTTCCTGCCCGGTGCGGGGGAGATCGCGCGCGTGGCGGGTCTTCTGGCGGGCCTGGACGTGGAGGTGCTCCAGGTGCACGGGCGGGCGCCCGCGTCCGTGCAGGACGCGGTGCTCTCCCCCGGCCACGGCCGCCGGGTGGTCCTGGCGACGTCGGTGGCGGAGTCGTCGCTGACCGTGCCGGGAGTGCGGGTGGTGGTGGACTCGGGGCTGACCCGTGAACCACGTGTGGACCACGCGCGGGGCCTGGGTTCGCTGACGACGGTGCGGGCGTCCCGGGCCGCCGCCCGGCAGCGCGCGGGCCGGGCGGGGCGCGAGGCGCCGGGCGTGGTGTACCGGTGCTGGACGGAGGCGGAGGACGGGCGCCTGCCGCGGTTCCCGGCACCCGAGATCCAGGTGGCCGACCTGGCCGCCTTCGCGCTCCAGGCGGCCGCCTGGGGCGACCCGGACGCGGCGGGCCTGGCGCTGCTGGACGCGCCGCCTGAACCTCTGCGCAGCCCTTCGCGCGCCCTTCGCTCGAATGGGTGATCCGGTTCACGCTGAGCGAGAGCAGGTCAGC
>NZ_JBEPEL010000169.1:0-1211 GCF_040300825.1 Streptomyces sp. NPDC000229 | reverse complement strand
GCCGACCACCTCGATGAAGTCGGGATCGGTTCCGCGTTGCGTCCGGGCGTCGAGGAGCTTGGCGTAGAACTCCGCCAGGGCCTCGGGTTCGGCGCGTACATAGGGCCATGAACGGCGCACCTGGGCGTCGCCAAAGTACCTCAATACAACGGGAGTTGACATGAAGACCTGGCGGAACGCCTCGCTCGCGCTGTCCGCGGCGGCCGTGCTCGCGCTGACGACGGCGTGCGGTCAGGACAAGGGTGACCAAGCCCCCGCGGGATCGGTCGGCGCCGCCGCACCGGCGGGCGCGCCCGCCGACAACGGCGCCGGCTACGGCTCGGGCGCGGGTTACGGATCCGGTGCGGGTTCCGGGGGGCAGGAGGCGGCCGCCGCCAAGCCGGCCGGTCAGCTCGCCATTTGGGACAGCAAGGAGCTCGGCAAGGTCGTCACCGACAGCGAGGGCCTCACGCTCTACCGCTTCGACAAGGACACGCCGAACCCGCCCAAGTCCACCTGCGAGGGCGACTGCGCGAAGGCCTGGCCCATCGTGCCCGCCGAGGGCGCCAAGCCCCCGGCCGGTGTCGACGCCTCGCTCATGGGAGAGGTGACCCGCGCCGACGGCACCAAGCAACTCACCATCGACGGCTGGCCGATGTACCGGTACGTCAAGGACAGCAAGCCCGGCGACACCAAGGGCCAGGGCGTGGGCGGCACGTGGTTCGCGGCCGCCCCCGACGGCAAGAAGGCAGCCCTCTCGGGCGGCGGCGACGAGGGGGCCGCCGAGGACGAGGGCGCCGCCGACGAGGGGGCGGCCGAGGACCAGGGCGGCGGCGAGGACGCGGGCGCGCCGGCCGACCTGGCCGGCCTGTCCGTCCGCAAGGACCCCAAGCTCGGTGAGATCGTGGTGGACAAGAACGGTATGACGGTCTACCGGTTCGAGAAGGACTCGGCGTGGCCCATGAAGACCGCCTGCACCGACGACTGCCTCAAGAAGTGGCCGGTCGTCGAGCCGGTCGACAAGAACGACACCGAGGGCATCTCGCTGAAGGGGTACACCGTGTTCAACCGCCCCGACGGCATCAAGCAGCAGACCATCGACTGCTGGCCCCTCTACACCTTCGCGGGCGACAAGAAGCCCGGACGGGGAACCGCTCACGCCGAACTGGAAGCACCTGCCGATCGGCTACCACGGCCGCTCCGGCACGGTCGTCGTCTCCGGCACGAACATC
>NZ_JBEPEL010000168.1:0-1352 GCF_040300825.1 Streptomyces sp. NPDC000229 | reverse complement strand
GTGGAGGTGGATCTGCCGACCCGTCCGGCCCCGGCGATCGAGGGCATCGCCTACTTCACCGTCTCGGAGCTGCTCCAGAACGTCTCGAAGCACTCCCGGGCACGCACCGCCGCGGTGGACGTGTGGCGGGCGGACGACCGGATGCTGATCCAGGTGACCGACGACGGGCACGGGGGTGCCCGGCTCGACGGGGGCACGGGCATGGCGGGCCTGGCGGAGCGGCTGGGGGCGGTGGACGGCCTGTTCCTCCTCGAGTCGCCGGTCGGGGGACCCACGACGGTCACGGCCGAGCTGCCGTGGCGCCGTCGCGAGCCGTCCCGCCCCGCGCGACAGGGGGGATAACCCCCGGTCAAAGACGGATACGAGCCTCATGGTGCCCGTCCGCCCGAGCCAGCAGGCTTGATCCAGGTGAATGCACCAGGGGCGTCCACGACGTGGATGCACCACCTCACCACCTCACCACCTCACCCCATGCCGCACACCCCACCCCCCAGCAGACGTGGCGACGACAAGAACGACGACGAGAAACGGACGGACGACCCGATGGCCCTGGCCTATGGACCGGAGACCCGGCACCACCGCCTCCCCGTGGCGCTGCGGGCGCCCTTCGAGGCCCGCACCTGGCGCGAGTTCGGCTACCTGCTGATCGGTCTGCCGCTGAGCGTCCTCTACTTCGCCTTGTCCATAGCCATGGTGTCGCTCGGCGCCGGCCTGGTCGTGACCTTCCTCGGCATTCCGCTGCTCGCCGCCGCGCTCGTCATGTGCCGCGGGTTCGGCATGGTGGAGCGGGCGCGGGCGCGCGGCCTGCTGGGGGTGGAGGTGGCCGATCCCTCGCCCGTGCGCGGCCGGTCCGGCACGGGTTTGATGGCCTGGGTCGGCGGTGTGCTCAAGAGTGGCGAGTCCTGGCGGCACTTCCTCTACGCGGTGCTGCACATGCCGTGGGCGATCTTCGCCTTCACCGTCGCGGTGGCCTTCTGGACGTACGGCTGGGGTCTGCTGACGTATCCGCTGTGGCGGTGGGTCTTCCCGGTGTACGCCGGGGTGGACGGTCTCCAGCTGTACGGGGACGGGACGCACAGCTTCTACCTGGACTCGCCCGTGGAGATGGCCGTCACCAGCCTGTTCGGCCTGCTCGTCGTGCTCGTCACGCCCTGGGTGATCCGGGCACTGGCTGCGGTCGACCGGCTGCTGGTGACGGGCCTGCTGAGCCCGTCCCGGCTCGCGACCCGTGTGTCGGAGCTGGAGTCGGACCGGGGTGTGGTCGTCGACACCGCGGCCGCCGACCTGCGCCGCATCGAGCGGGACCTGCACGACGGAGCCCAGGCCCGCCTGGTCGCCCTCGCCATGGGTCT
>NZ_JBEPEL010000167.1:0-1523 GCF_040300825.1 Streptomyces sp. NPDC000229 | reverse complement strand
ACGATCGGCGGCGAGATACGGCCACGAGACCGGCTCGGTGCCCCGCCGACGGCGAGGAGGTGAGCCCGGAGGGGCCCCGACCCTGGCCCACCGGCCGCAACCGCCCCGGCCAGGCGAACCGCCCCGGCCAGGCGCCGCACCCGTAGAGTCGGGGCGTGCAGAAGGAGAGGGAACCGCTTGTGCAGGAGCTCGGGGTCATCGCCCGGCGGGCCGCGCACGCCGAAGTGCCCTGCCGTGCCTGCGGCGACCCCGGCACCGTACTGGCCGACCGCCCCGACGGCACCGTCGTCCGGCATGGCCGGGCCGTCGCCAAGGCGCACGCCCCGGACACCGAGACCGCCGCCCACCGCGCCCGCCTCGCCGTCGCCGCCCACCCGCGTCTCGCCGGCGTCCTCCTGCCGCCGCTGTCGGCCGAGGCATCGGAGCTGCGCGGGCGGCCCGTCAGCGCCTGGCCCTACGGGAGCCCCGTCGACCCCGACGACCCGGACGCCGCCCCCTGGGAGGAGGCCGCCGCCCTGCTCGCCCGCCTCCACTCCGTGCCGCCCGCCGAGCTGCCCGCCCTGCCGCCCATGCGCGGGCCCGCCAAGGCGGCACGGGCCGTGGCGCGCATGACGGCGGCCCGTCCGCACCCGGCGGCGGAGCCGGTGCTGGCCGCGTGGATGCGGCTGCCCGCCTGGGCCCGCGACGAGGCGCCCTGGCCCGGCGAGGCCAGGGTCTGTCACGGCGACCTCCACCTCGGCCAGCTGGTCCGCCACCCCGCCGCCACCGGCCCCTGGCTGCTCATCGACGTCGACGACCTGGGCCTCGGGGACCCCGCCTGGGACCTCGCCCGGCCCGCCGCCTGGTACGCGGCCGGCCTGCTGGCGCCCGCCGTGTGGGACCGGTTCCTCGGCGCCTACCGGGCGGCGGGCGGACCGGCCGTACCCGCGGACGGCGACCCCTGGGCCCGCCTCGACGTGCCGGCCCGCGCCCTGACCGTCCAGACGGCCGCCCTCGCCATCGCCAAGAGCACTGCCGAGGAGCGGGAGTTGGACGAGGTCGAGGTGAGTGTCGTGGAAGCTTGTACCAGAATCGCGACACTCCCACCCGAGTTGGACGCCGCATCCCCGTCGTAGGGTGAGGACACCATCCGAACGGCGAGGAGTTGAGCCGAGCATGCAGTGTCCCAAGTGCCATGCCCCCATGCACACCTACAACCGCAATGGCGTCCAGATCGAGCAGTGCAGCGGCTGCCGGGGGATCTTCCTGGACTTCGGTGAGCTGGAGGCCCTGACGCGCCTGGAGTCGCAGTGGGTCCAGCAGGCCCCGCCCCCGCCGCCGGCCGCCCACGCACCCGCCTGGGGCGCCCCGCACCACGGTCACCAGGGTCACCACGGCCACCGCCGCAGCTTCGGACGGATGCTCTTCTCGTCCTGACCGGGTACGACGGAAGCCCCGGCCGCGAGAGGCGGCCGGGGCTCCGGACGGTGTGGACGATACTGGGATTGAACCAGTGACCTCTTCCGTGTCAGGGAAGCGCTCTC
>NZ_JBEPEL010000166.1:0-1530 GCF_040300825.1 Streptomyces sp. NPDC000229 | reverse complement strand
ACTACCTGGTCGGCGAGAAGATCGACATCCGCGGCAACGGCACCCCGCTGCGCTACATGGACAAGCCGAGCAGGGACGGCTCCTCGATGGGACTCCTGACCAACCTGCTCAACCCCAAGATCGCTCTCATGTACGCCGCTCTTCTGCCCCAGTTCATGGACCCGCAGGCGGGTCCGGCGTGGGCGCAACTGCTGCAGCTCGGTGGTGTGCAGATCATCGTGGGGATCTCGGTGAACGCTCTGATCATGTTGGGCGCGGCACGGGTGTCGGGGTTTCTGGCTGCCCGGCCCCGCGTGATGACCGCTCAGCGGTTCGCGGCAGGCGGCTTGCTCGGTGTCTTCGCGCTGCGCACAGCCCTGTCCCGTACCCCTGTCTCGGCCTGAGCCATGCACGTGCGCCTGCGTGACCAGTGCTGTTGTGATCGGCGGGACACGTCCTGGCTGACGTGCTGAAGGTCGGGCAGTTCGCCTTGAAGGTGTCTACCTAGTGACGCTGACCTGCGTCGATGGGGCTGCACGCGTCCTGACCTGAGTGGATGAGCCCTCCTCGACCCAGTGTTGGGTTGTTGTGGTCGTAACCGCGGTCGCCGCCCACGACATCGGGGCGCGCTCGCATCCGCAGCGGGAAGGGCATCCAGCATCCGTTGGGGTGGCAGGCCCGCGCTCGCGGCGTGAGGTCCCGCGGTCAGAGCTCTTCCGCGACATTCTCGGACGCCCAACTCCGGAACAACGAGAGTGCCTCGGTCAGATTGCCGGGGCCGCAGGCGATGTGAAACGTCTGCTCGGACGTCCACGCCATCACCCAGTCATGCTCGTCTCGAGTGACGCGCTGACGGGGATGCTCCCGGTCAGCCAACTCCGTCTCCTCAAGATTGATCTTGACGAGCCACCCCGGGTTGTCGAGCGTCTCGATCCTCACGCCCCATTCATGTTCCCAGTCGCCATCACACTGCAAGGCGTACCAGCTCTGCAACCACTCAAGGACGTGCTCGGACCCGGACATGGACGCGAATGATAGGCGAACCACACGCGGACCGACGCGCCCGGTGAACCTTCCCGGTCAGGTCACTAGCTCGGGGAGATGGTGTTCTCGATGTGAGCGAGTTGGGCGGCGAGGATCTCTTCGAACGTGGCGCGGCGGTCCACCCCGAGGGGGCGGACGTCGCGGGCGAACTGCGCCAGGGCCGGCGGGCGTTCGGGGTCGGCGCCGAGTACCGCGACGCGGAACAGCTCCATGCCCTGTTCGTACTCTTCGGGGGTGACGGTGCTGACCCCGGCCTCGGAGGCGATCAGTGCGGCGATGAGGACCGCGATCCGGTGGTAGCGCGCCGGGATCTCCTCGTCGGGCAGTCCCGAGGCGCGCAGAGCTTGCAGCCCCTCTTCCATGACCAGCCGGGAACCGGTGCCGCCTGAGGCGTAGCGTCCCCAGACCGCGGCCGTGGTTCACAAGGCGGTCAAAGGGCGGTCAGGGCGCCAAGCGTGGGACGGATCCGCGTACCCGCCGTGCCGAAATGGCGGACCGACTCTGCCT
>NZ_JBEPEL010000165.1:0-1803 GCF_040300825.1 Streptomyces sp. NPDC000229 | reverse complement strand
GCTACAGCGTCCCGTTGGCGCTGGCCGCGATGGCGATGCTGCTGGTCATCGGGCTGCCGTGCTGCTCTCAGTGGCGGCGGCTTTCGGCGCGGCGGCGCAGCATGTAGATGACCCCGGTGGCGGCCGCCACGACCAGACCGGTCCCGGCCGCGAGCTGACCGGCGTTCAGGCCGCCGATGCTGCCGCCCGTGCCGCCGCGTACACCCTGGCTGGGCGCCGTGGTGGCCCCCGTCCGCGTCGCGGTCACCGTGGGCATGGCGGTCGAGCTGGTGGTCGGGCTGCTGGTGGCCGGTGCGATGGTGAGGTCGACGGTGCCCGGTGTGCCCCCGGCACACGTGAAGGACACCGTGTAGACCGCGCCCCGCTTGGCGTCCCAGTCGACGGTGGCCGTCGCCGAACGGCCCGCCGGGATGGTGACCGTGTCGAAGACGCCCGAGGAAGCCATCGCGGTGCCGGAGCACCCAGGGGCCGTGAGCACGACCCTGCCCCCCGGCTGGACGGTCGAGGGACTGATGGCGAAGTCACCAGGGGCGAGCTTGCCGGAAGCCACCGCCGGGGCGGGGGCGGTCAGGGCGAGAGCGGCCGCTCCGAGCAGAGCGGCGGAGGCGGCACCTATCGCGCGCATCGTCAATCCTCCGGGTCCCGAGGAGCAGCTGCGGAACGGATTTCCACAAAGCGTCTGATATGCACCTCGATGCCGGAAACGCTAGGAGCGCTTTACCACAACCGCGATCGCAGACGGGCGAATGGGGCACGGAGGTCCCCCGGACGGCGGACGGCGATGTCGCCGCCGGTCAGTCTCCGAGGCCTTCGAGGTGAGGGAAGAGGTTCATGAAGGGCTCCGGGGTCGCGGAGATACCGCGGCCGAACGGCGCGTCGAAGGCCCAGATCAGGAACAGCAGGAAGGCGATCAGCGCGCTGAAGAGGCCGGCCAGCAGCAGTTCTCGGAAGGTGCGCCGGATCTGCAGCGTGAAGATCAGCCCCACCGCGATCAGCGCACCCGTGATCAGGCCGAACCACACCACACCCGGCATGGTGGCGCCCGCGTTCTCGCCACGGGCGCTGCGCGCGTCGTCGGCGACCGCCACCTGGTCGACCAGCGGCTGGTACGCCTCGCCCTCGTGGGCGTCGGCCGGCCGGTAGTCGGAGACGCTGCGGCGCAGCCGCTCCAGCAGGTCGGTGCCCTCGTCGGTGAGCTCGCCCCGCTCGGCCATGGACTGCCACTCGGTGTCGACGACGTGCGACACGTACGCGTCCACGTCCGCCCGGATGCGCGCGCGCACGTCGGCGGGCCAGACCTCCGCCCTGGCGGACACCTCGTGCAGGGCCTGGGCCTCCTGCCGGACGCTCTCCTGGGCGGCGCTGCGGCCCTCCCAGACACCGGCGATCGCCAGACCCAGCACGATCGCGTACACCACACCGATCATCATCGTCATGTACTCGAGGACGTCCGGGGTCTCGGACGGGTCGTCGTCGTCACCGAGCCGGCGGTGGTTGATGATGACGATGGTCAGGACGACCGCGCAGGCGGCGGCCATCGCGATGGACAGGACAAGCCATTCCGACAAGGTGTTCTCCGGGCGGTCGGTTCCGACGTGATGTCTGGCGGGACGTCTAGCGGGACGAGCGGGGGCGCAGGATGGCGGCGGCGAACACCGCGGGAGCCATGATCAGGAGCATCACGGTGACGGTGGACGGGCCGCCCGCCGGTTCGGCGCGCTGCATGCGCCGGTAGGCGGGCAGCGGGGCCACACGCCTGCGCATCCACAGGAACCACGCCGTCCACAGCGCCAGGACCACGCC
>NZ_JBEPEL010000164.1:0-2088 GCF_040300825.1 Streptomyces sp. NPDC000229 | reverse complement strand
CGATCAGACCGGCGAGGGCGGTGAGGACGGTGCGTTCCTCGGGGCTGAAGCCGCGGGGCTGGTCGAAGCCCGGCGCCGTCGCGCGGGCCGTTTCGGCGGCGCACGCGGGCGCGCAGGCGTCGCTGCCCGAGCTGGCCGCACTGATCGTCGACCGGGAGAAGTGGCTGCGCGCCCACCCGCGCGACGACGCGTCATGGGCGGAGCTGGGCGGCGCGTACGTGGAGCGGGGTGCCCGCAGCGGCGACACCGCCTCGTACGTACGGGCCGAGAAGGCGCTGAAGCGGTCCCTGGCCGTCCTCCCCGCCGGAAAGGGGAACGTCGACGCCCAGCTCGGCATGGGCGCGCTGACCAACGCCCGGGGTGACTTCAGGGCGGCCCGGAAGTGGGGCGAGGCGGTACGCAACCACGCGCCGCGCCGCTGGCAGGCCTACCCGGTGCTGATCGACGCCTACAGCGGGCTCGGCGACTACGTGTCCGCCGGGCGGGCCATGGAGCGGCTGCGGGCGCTGCGGCCCGGGGCGCCCGCGCTGTCCCGCGCCGCCCTCGTGTACCGGGACAAGGGCTGGCGCGAGGACGCCTCCGCGCTCGCGCACGACGCGGTGGCGCTGGCCGCCACACCGGCGGAGAAGGCGGCGTGCCTGGCACGGCTCGGCGACCTCGCCTGGGAGCGCGGCGAGCCCGCCGAGGCCATCGCCTCCTACGAACCGGCGCTGCGCCTCGTGCCGGGCCACGCCCCGTCGCTGGCCGGGCGGGCGCGGGCCCTGGCGGCGCTCGGGCGGACGGACGAGGCGCTGCGGGACTACGGGGCCGCCATGGAGGCGCTGCCGTCGCCGCAGTACGCCCTGGAGGCGGGCGAGTTGTACGAGTCGCTGGGCCTGGACGGGGACGCCCGGACGCAGTACGAGGTGCTGCGCGTACGGGCCATGGAGGCGGGGACGCACGGAGTGAACGGGGCGCTCGTGGTGGCCCGGTACGAGGCGGACCACGGCAACCCGGAGGCCGCGGTGAAGGCGCTGCGCGCCGAGTGGGCGAAGGGGCACCGGTCCGTGCACGTCGCCGACGCGCTCGGCTGGGCGCTGTACCGGGCGGGGGAGCCGGAGGAGGCGCTCCCGTACGCCCGGCGGGCCACGGAACAGGGCCTGCGCAGCGCGCTGTTCGCGTACCACCGGGGCCAGATCGAGCGGGAGCTGGGCAAATGGGGCCCTGCGCGGCGGCACATCGCCGAGGCGCTGCGCATCAACCCGGACTTCTCGCCCCTGCTGGCGCCCAAGGCCCGCCGGGCACTGGCTGCGCTGGGCGAGCCGCCGGACGGCGGGCCGAAGGACGTGTACGGCGAGGAGCGGGAGCCCCGGCAGCGCTCCGGGGCCGGGTCGTCGCGCGTCTGGTCGCCCCCGCCGCGGGATCCGGAGCGCCGGCAGCCACAGCCGCGGGAGCCGCGCCGGCCGGAGGGCACGGCGTCACCGAGCACGCCACCGCCCGGAACGGCGCCGACACCGTCCACGTCGCCGCCCCCGGGGCGGTAAGCCCTCGGGACGGTGAGCCCCCTGGGCGGTGACCCCTCGAGGCGGTAAGCCCTCGGGGCGGTGACCCCCTGGGCGGTAAGCCCTCCGGGCGGTGACCCCTCCGGGCGGTGAGTCCCCGGGACGGTCACCCCTCCGGGACGGTCACCCCTCCGGACGGTCACCCCTCCGGGCGGTGAGCCCCCGGAGCGGTAAGCCCTCCGGGCGGTAAGCCCTCGGGGCGGTAAGCCCTCCGGGCGGTAAGCCCTCGGGGCGGTAAGCCCTCGGGGCGGTGACCCCCCGGACGGTGACCCCTCCGGGCGGTGAACCCCCGGAGCGGCAAGCCCTCCGGGCGGTGAACCCTCCGGGCGGTGAACCCTCGGGACGGTAAGCCCTCGGGACGGTGAGCCCCCCGGGCGGTGAGCCCTCGGGGCGCCGCCGTGCCGAGGGGCGCGTCGCGCCCGCGGGGCGTCCGGCCCCTGTCCGGCTCGGCCACCGGCCCTGTCCGGCGCTCGGCCGCCCGGCCCCCGTACCGCCCAGCCGGACGGCATCGAAGCGATCACGACCGAGCAGTTCGACCGGGTGATGA
>NZ_JBEPEL010000163.1:0-2121 GCF_040300825.1 Streptomyces sp. NPDC000229 | reverse complement strand
CGCTGCGGATGCGTGCGCGTTCGCGGCGTTGGGCGGTCAGGACGTCGGGGTGGCGGGCGTTGTTGTTGCGCCAGCGCAGGTAGGCGTGCAGGGCCCGGGTCTGGACGGTGTGGTTGGGGTGGTGGGAGTTGGCGAGGGTGAACTGCCGCAACGGTCCGAAGTGCGCTTCGATGGGGTTGGCCCAGGAGGCGTAGGTAGGCGTGAAGCACAGCTCGATCTTGTTCTTCACCGCCCACTGCTTCATTCGCCAGTTCGTGTGGGCGGAGAGGTTGTCGAGGATCACGTAGATCGGGGCGCCGTCAGGGCGGGCAGCCCGGATCGTTCTCAAGGCCACCCAGGTGTGGTCGATGCCCTTGCGCCTGCGGTTGATGCCCCAGAGCTGGTCGTCGCCGACCGAGTAGCAGCCGTGGAAGTAGGTGATTCCGTGGGTGCGGCGGTAGGTCGTCGGCAGCCGGTCCGGGCGGCCTTCCCGGGCCCAGCAGGAGCCAACGGTCGGGCGGATATCCAGCGGTCCGAACTCGTCGAAGGCGAACGTCCGGTCCGGCCGCTCATTGATCGCGTACTCGATCCGGGCCAGCTTGCCGTCGAAGTCCGGGTCCGGGACTCCTTCCAGGTTTTCGTTCTCTGGAAGGAGATCTCGCGGCGGGCCAGTAAGAGGTCGTTTCACTTGGTGAGTCGGCGGTAGCTGATGAGGGCTGCGGCTATGCCGACGAAGGCGAGGAAGTGTCCGGCCTTGCGTTCGTATCGGCGGTGCAGTCGGCGGCAGCCGGCCAGCCAGGAGACCGTTCTCTCGACGACCCAGCGGTGTCGGCCGAGCCGCGTGGACGACTCGATGCCCTTGCGGGCGATGCGGTGGCGGATGCGACGCTCGCGAAGCCATTTACGCAGGTGGTCATAGTCGTATCCCTTGTCGGCATGGAGCTTGGCCGGACGCCGGCGGCGGGGTCCGCGGCGGGAGCGGACGGGCGGGATCCCGCGCACGAGCGGCTGCAGGCCGAGGCTGTCGTGCATGTTGGCGCCGGAGATACCCAGCGACAGCGGCACGCCTCCGGTCGTTGATCAGGTGGATTTTCGATCCCGGCTTGCCGCGGTCGGTCGGATTCGGTCCGGTCAGTGGCCCCCTTTTGCCGCCCGGACGCTGACGGAGTCGATCGCGCACCGCGACCAGTCCAGCTCGCCCCGAGCGCCGAGTTCGTCGAGGATCACCCGGTGCAGCGTGGCCCACACCCGGTCCCGGCTCCACTGGGCGAAGCGCCGGTAGACCGTCGGCCAAGCCGGCCCGAACACCGGCGGCAACTGCCGCCACGTGCAGCCCGAGGTGGCCACGAAGACGATCGCCGCCAGGCATTCGCGGTCACCGGCCCGCCGTCGGCCGCCGCCTTGCGGGCGTATGACCTCCGTCGGCGGGACCACCCGCCGGAATAGCGTCCACAACTCGTCCGGTACCAACCGCTCGATCAGATCCGTCATGCACGGCTCAACGAGCAATCACGCCATCAGAAACGATGTCTAATACTGCAACGGCGTTTTGCGTGACGGTGTGGCAGTCGGGTCGTTGTGCTGGTCATGGGGTGGGATGGTGTGCGGGCGGATGCCCGGGCACCGTGCTTCGGGATATCACGAAGCGGTCCTGCACCGGCTCGACGACGCCGGCCTCATCGACGTCACCCGCGTCGTCCTCGACGCGGAGACGAGGTTGTCGGCTCCCTTTCCATGCCAACCGGGGACCAGCCCTGGACGGTCGCCAGTTTCGAACCGACCGACGCCTGGGGCAAGGTTCGCCCGCTGTTCGAAGCACAAGAGAAGGCGCGCCGAGCAGGTTTCCCTCGCAACCAAGTAGGCGTGCTGAAAGCGGTCCAGGAACTTTCCGTCGTACTGCAGCCGGTAACTCCTGGCGAGCTGATCAAGTCGATGCTCATCTACATCGACGGCAAGGAGGCTCGGGTCCGCTCCTGAGCGGCCAACCTGCTTCTTTCTGACGTGGGCGAGGCGTGCCGTGCGCAGCCGCTGGAGCTGGCTGCGCCAGCGGCTTCGGCGAAGCCGGGGCCATGCTGGCACGGGCCACGCCGCCCTGTCCCGCCGCCCGCTGGTTGGCTTTAACACCAGGCTTTTCGAAGACGG
>NZ_JBEPEL010000161.1:0-2650 GCF_040300825.1 Streptomyces sp. NPDC000229 | reverse complement strand
ACCGCTCCCAGGTCCGCGCCGTGGAGGACGTGGTGGTCGCGCGGGCCGCGGGCGCCGTGGAGGACGTGGTGGTCGCGCGGGCCGCGGGCGCCGTGGGGGCGAACAGCTCGTCCTGGGCGGCGTCGCGGACCGTGAGCAGCGCGCCGCGCAGGACCGCCGTGCCGCCCAGGGCGCTCGCCCGGACCTCGGTACGCAGCGGGGACAGGGCGGCCAGCCGGTTCTCGACGCGGGCGGCCAGCTCCGGACCTCCCGCGTGGCCGGACTCGCCGCCCAGGACGACGCAGCCGGGGTCGAGCAGGGCGCTGACGGCGGCCACCCCGAGGGCCAGCCGGTCGGCGAGGGCGTCCAGGAACTCCTCCGCCCCGGCGGCCAGGGCCATCCGCACGGCCACGGCGCCGGGCGGCTCCTCGCCCCGGTCGGCGGCGGCCTCGATGCCGTGCTCCGCCGCCAGTGAGCGGATCGCCGACGAGCCGGCCAGCGCGTGGAACCCGCCGTCGCAACCGGTGGCCGAGGGCAGCGCGCCGGTGCCCGGGACGGGCAGGAACCCGATCTCACCGGCGCCGCCCGACGCGCCGCGCCGCAGCCTGCCGTCCAGCAGGACGGCCGCGCCGACGCCGTGACCGAGCCACAGCAGGACGAACGTGTCGCAGTCGCGCGCGGCACCTTCCCGCTGCTCCGCAACGGCCGCGAGATTGGTCTCGTTCTCGACGAGGACGTTCGCGGGCAGCCGTTCCTGGAGGACGGTCACGAGCCTGCGGTGCCAGGCCGGGAGGCCCGTCGAGTCGCGCAGCTCACCCGTGGCCGGGTCGATCAGACCGGGCGCCCCGATACCGACGGTGTGCAGCCCTCGTACACCGGCCTCGGCCACCGTCCGCTCCAGCAGCGCCACCGCGCGCTCCACGGCCGGCTCGTCGCTGTGGCCCTCCATGGGCAGGGAGGCCTCGGCGAGGGTGGCGCCCAGCAGGTCGGTGACGACCACGGAGACGCTGGTGGTGCGTACGTCGAGGGCGGCGAGGTGGGCGCGGTCGGCGACGATCCCGTACAGCCGGGCGTTGGGGCCGCGCCGTTCGGTGCCCGATTCCCCGACCACCTGGACGAGTCCGGAGCCCTGGAGCCGTTCGACGAGGTCGGCGACGGTGGGCCGGGACAGTCCGGTGAGGGTTTTGAGCTGACCTGCCGTCAACGGCCCCTGGTCCTGGAGGAGTCGCAGGGCGAGCCGGTCGTTGATGGCCCGTGCGGTGCTGGGCGATGCGGGCATGACGTGATCCTCTCAGAACTCGTCATACCAACTTACTATCAGGCAGGGTTCCTGATAATTTACCGCCTGCGGAGACGCACGACCGGGGAGGGCCCGTGGCACAGGACATGGTGTTCGGCAGGCAGCGGCTGAGGCGGGCGCGGTTCGCCGTGGCCGCCGTCTTCTGCGTGCACGGCGCCGTCACCGGCAGCTTCGCCACGCGCATCCCCTGGATCCAGGACCACGCGGGCGTCAGCGCCGGCCAACTGGGCCTCGCGCTGGCCTTCCCGGCCCTGGGCGCCTCGGCGGCGATGCCGCTGGCGGGCGCGATCAGCCACCGGTTCGGCGCCCGGCCCGCGCTGCGCGGGCTGCTCGCTCTGTGGACGCTGTCGCTGGTCCTGCCCGCCCTCGCGCCCAACGTCTACACCCTGTGCGGCGCGCTCTTCGTCTTCGGGGTCACCGCCGGAATGTCCGATGTGGCCATGAACGCGCTGGGGGTCGAGGTCGAGAACCGGCTCGACAAGTCGATCATGTCCAGTCTGCACGGCATGTGGAGCCTCGGCGCCCTGATCGGTTCGGCCTCCGGCACGCTCGCCGCGCACCTGGGCAGCGACGCCCGGCTGCACCATGTGATCGCGGCGCTCGTGCTCACCGTCCTGGGCGTGCTGTTCTGCCAGGGCGTACTGGACCTGCGCAGCGCCCCGGACGAGGAGCCGCCGCCCCGGTTCACGCTGCCGCCCAGGTCGGCCCTGGTGATCGGCGCGATCGGGTTCTGCGGGGTGTTCGCGGAGGGCGCCAGCCTGGACTGGTCGGCGGTCTATCTGCGGGACGAGCTGGGTACGTCGGCGGGCCTCGCGGCCGCGTCGACCACCGCGTTCGCCCTGACCATGGCGGTGGCCCGGCTGGTGGGCGACAGGGTCGTGGACCGGTTCGGCGCGGTGCGCACGGTACGGGCCGGAGGCTTCGCGGCGACGGCGGGCGGCGCCCTGGTGGTCGTCGTGCCGCACCCGGCGGCCGCGCTGGCGGGCTTCGGGCTGCTCGGGCTGGGCGTGGCCGTCGTCGTCCCACTGGCCTTCGCGGCCGCCGGACGCAGCGGGCCCAACCCCAGCCAGGCGATCGCGGGCGTCGCCACCATCACGTACACCTCGGGTCTCATCGCCCCGTCGGCGATCGGCGGGGTGGCCGATGTGACGTCCCTGACCGTGTCGTTCGGACTGGTCACCCTGCTGGCCTTCGGCCTGGTCCTGGGCGCGGGAGTGCTCGGCACGGGCGACCGGAAGGCCCGCGCGGCCACCGGCACGGCGCCGACCACGAAGAGCCGCCGCTAGGGCCTCTCGTTCGGATCTTGCTGGGCTCGTGACGCCTGGACACCGCACCTCGCGGCGTTGTCGTCGGTCGCCAATGCTCCGCAGT
>NZ_JBEPEL010000160.1:0-2711 GCF_040300825.1 Streptomyces sp. NPDC000229 | reverse complement strand
GCAGACCTTCGTCAACCAGTACACGGCCGACTGGGGTTCGCTGACCGGGAGGTGGTGGTGCGCGGGCTGGGCGGTCGCCGGCGGGACGCGCGGCGCGGGCGGGACGGGCCGGGGCGGGCGGGAGCTGGCCCTTCAGCGGGCCCCAGTCGTTCGGGTCGGGGACGCCCGGCGGCAGCATCTGGCGCCGCTTGGGTCCGCCGTGCTCGGACTCCCCCGGTTCCTTGGCGCCCGGCCACGCCTTGGCCACGCGGGCGGCCAGCACGAAGTCCTTGCGCAGCGGGTTGCCCTCGAAGTTCTCGGGGAGCAGGAGGTGGACCAGGTTGGGGTGGTCCTCGAAGCGGACGCCGAACATCTCGAACGTCTCGCGCTCGTGCCAGGCGGCGCCCGCGTAGACGCCGACGGCGCTCGGCAGGGCGGGGGCGTCGTGCGGCACGGTGGTACGCAGGAGGAGCCGCCGCACGTGGCCGCTCTCCAGGGCGACGACATGGGCGCAGACACGGAAGCCGGTGGCGGGCTCGTCGACCGCGCTCAGCCAGTCGAAGTAGGTGCAGCCCAGGTCGTCCCGGGCGGTCTCCAGCGCGGCGGTCCAGGACCCGGCGGGGACGTCGACCGTCAGCAGGTCGTACGTCCGCTCAGCCGTGGCCTCGTCGCCGAAGAGCTCGGTGACGGCGTCGGGAAGACGGTCGTACGCGTTCACTCCGTACCTCCCGGAGGGGGCACGAGCCCGCTGCGCAGCTGGCCGACCGACGACGCCCGCTCGTGGCCGTACCGCTCGCTCAGCGACTCGCGGGCGATCTTCTCCTGGAGCTTGAGGATGCCCTGGAGCAGCGCTTCGGGCCGCGGCGGGCAGCCGGGTACGTACACGTCGACCGGGATGATCTGGTCGACGCCCTTGGTCACGGAGTACGAGTCCCAGTACGGGCCGCCGCAGTTGGAGCAGGCGCCGAACGAGATGACGTACTTGGGCTCGGGCATCTGCTCGTACAGCCGCTTCACCGCGGGCGCCATCTTGTCCGTGACCGTCCCCGACACGACCATGAGGTCGGCCTGGCGCGGCCCCGGCGCGAACGGGATCACGCCGAGCCGGATGAAGTCGTGCCGCGCCATCGACGCGGCGATGAACTCGATCGCGCAGCAGGCGAGCCCGAAGTTGAAGACCCACAGGCTGTAGCGGCGGCCCCAGTTCAGGACCACCTTCATCGGCTCGGGCGCGAGCCGGGCAAGGGCTCCCAGCCTCTTCGGCTCGGGAAGATCGACAGGGGTCACGTCCATGTCAGGACGCCCTTCTTGTACGCGTAGAGCAGTCCTACGGCCAGGAAGCCGAGGAAGATGAACATCTCGACCAGCGTCGTGGCGCCGTATCCGGGTGCGGCGAAGACGGTCGCCCAGGGGAAGAGGAAGATCGAGTCCACCGCGAAGATGACGTACAGAAAAGCGTAGACGTAGTAGCGGACCTGCGTGTGGGCCCAGCCCTCGCCCACCGGGTCGACGCCGCACTCGTACGTCAGCAGCTTCTCCGGCGTCGGCACGACGGGCCTCAGCAGCCGACCGGCCGCGAAGGCGACCGCGACGAACAGCACGCCGATCAGGGCGAGCAGGCCGACGACCGAATAACTCTGGAAATAGTCGACGGCGAGTACGGTCGGTACGGTGCGTACGGTCGGTTCCGGCACGTCCGTCTCCCTCGCTCCCTGCCCTCGCGGCGATGCTTATGCGATCTGTACGCACGGGAGTCTAGGCCCTGGCAAAGCGCCGGTAATCAGCCGTGCCGCACTTCAGGTGGGGTTATCCCTACTTCGCCTCCCCCCACGAACCCCATGGCGTGCGCCGGTCGGGCCCGGCAGGCTGGGCCGCATGACCGCACGCATCGCATTCGACCGGCATGTCTGGAAGGAAGTCGCCCACCTTCTGGCCAACCTTCCGATCGCCTTGATCGGCTTTGTCTACGTGGTGTTCATCGTGGCCGTCGGTGCGGGGCTGTCGGTGACCGTCGTCGGCCTCCCGCTGCTCGCGGCCGGTCTGGTGGGGGCGCGGTGGCTGGGCCGGGCGGAGCGGGCGAGGGCGAGGGCCCTGCTGGGCATACGCATCGAGGAGCCGAGCCCGCCGGTGCACCGGCCGGGAAGTGGCCTCCTGTCCTGGCTGTGGACGGTACTGAAGGACCCGGTGGCGTGGCGGACGGTGCTGTACGAGTTCATACGGCTGCCCTGGGGCGTGCTGACGTTCACCGTGACCCTGGTGGGACTGATCGTCCTGTGGCCGGGGCTCCCTTACATCGCCCGGGGGCTGGCCAACGCCGACCGGGCGATGGTGCGCGGCCTGCTGTCGCCGTCCGACGAACTGGAGCGGCGGATCTCGCAGCTGGAGTCGGACCGGGGCGTGGTCGTCGACACCGCGGCCGCCGACCTGCGCCGCATCGAGCGGGACCTGCACGACGGAGCCCAGGCCCGCCTGGTCGCCCTCGCCATGGGTCTGGGCCTCGCGAAGGAGAAACTGCTGGAGGACCCGGAAGCGGCCGCCACCATGGTCGACGAGGCGCACGGCGAGGTGAAACTCGCCCTGCAGGAACTGCGCGACCTGGCACGCGGCATCCACCCCGCCGTCCTGACCGACCGCGGTCTCGACGCCGCCCTCTCCTCCATCGCCTCCCGCTGCACCGTTCCCGTCAGGGTGGAGGTGGATCTGCCGACCCGTCCGGCCCCGGCGATCGAGGG
>NZ_JBEPEL010000159.1:0-2918 GCF_040300825.1 Streptomyces sp. NPDC000229 | reverse complement strand
GTTCGCGCCCGACGGGCGGACGCTGGCGTCGGGCGGCCGTCGCCTTGCTGGCGTCGCAGTGTCCGAATTCGGGGAAGGACACCCAGTAGGGGTCCTTGTCGAGGAGCCGGTACTTACCCGAGAAGCCGGAGCTGAACGTGCCGCCCATCGAGGTGGAGTTGATCCACCCGGACATGGAGGACCGGCCGCAGACCTCGTTCCAGGTGGGGCCTGCGAGGCGCTCGTCGTCGTAGAGGCGCCATTCGCCCTGGGTGACGCGGGTGGCGTAGGTCTGTACGCAGGCGTCGCCCGAGGCGACCGGGTTCATGCCGCCGACGACGCCGCCGGGCATACCGCCGGAGTTGTAGCTGGAGGCGTAGGCGAACTCGTCGCACGACGGCTTGTCGCTGGCGCTGATCTCCGGGACGGTCGTGGTCCGCGGGTTTCCGTACTTGGACGCCCAGCTTGTTCCGTCGCTGTTCTTCGGGCAGATGACGTCACGGTTCTTGTTCGGGTCGCGGCCGGGGGCGTTCTTGTCCGCCGAGGGCAGGAAGAACATCGGCTTGTTCGCGGACCGGCTGCCGGGGTGGTTGGACAGCTTGGACTGGATCAGCCATGCGTGCGCGACCGCCTGCGGCGTCTTCTTGAAGTTCATCACCCAGGTGGGGACGTACTTGTGGAACGCGCAGCCCGGGGTGGTGGAGGAGATCTTGTCGCAGCGGATCTGCGCGTCGGCGGTCTCCCAGCGCGAAGCGGCCGGGTTCGCCACGGGCGAGTAGGCGGTGATCTTCGTGGACAGGTCGAGGGTGTCGGCCTTGTTCACAGCGTTCCAGGTGTGGTCGTTCTTCCCGATGGCCGTGTGCGAGAACGGGTCGGCTCCCAGCCACTCCAGGGCGCCGTCCCACGACTGCGGACCGTTCGAGCAGCGGTCTGGCATCATGCAGTCGAAGCGGACGTTCAGCGTCACCGATATGAACTTGGCATCGACCTGGATCGGGACGAGGACGAGTTGCTGAGTGAACGTCGCCGAGGTTCCCGACAGCTTCACTTCCTGGCCGACGGCCCAGGATGCGTTCAGGATCTCACCGGTCGGCTTGCCGTCCTTGACGACGATTCCCTCGTACTCGTAGGTGAATCCGCTGATGCACGCCTCGTAGCGCTTGATGTCCAGGTTGCGTGTGTCGCACCAGTCGACCAGGTGCGGAAGCCCTGCCGTGACCCCGAACCCTTTCTTTTTGAGGGCGTCGCGAGTCTTCTTGCTGTTGTCCGGGACCAGACGCGAACACGGCTGGATGTTCGTCTCCTTGTTCACCTCGCCGCAGCTCCAGCCGTCCTTCTCGCTGTAGCCCTGCGGCCTGGTGACATTTTCGGGTGCGCTGGACCCGGTGGGCGGAACCTCCGGCGGGACCGGGTACACGTTGGGCTTGCCGATGGGCTGCGGTTCCTGGAAGTCGTCCTCGTTCAGCACGGGGGCGTTCTTGTCAGGCTCGGGGAGCTTGATGTCGACCGCACGGCCACGGGTCTTGAACTTGCCCCACGCGGACCACTCCGTTTCGTACAGGCTTCCGTCGTAGGCGGATGTACGGAACGCGTAGGTCGTGCCCGGCTTCAGGTTCCCATCCGGGACGGTGACCTTCGCTGTGCCACCGGAGTTGACGTAGCCCGAGACGAGGACGCCGTACGGCTGGTCCTTGATCATGATCTGTTTGTCGGGGTTGCCGAAAGCGTCCGTCGTGTAGACGGCGAAGGTCAGGTTGACCTTGTCACCGTCCGGGTCTGTCACAGTATTACTCAAGGTGGGCATGGTCCGATTGACCTGCCACACCCCGCCCGACTGCGTGGACGGCGGCCCGGCCACCAGATTCTTCCCCGACACGGGCCGCCCTCCGGCCAGCACGAGACTGGTCGTCTCCGGTCCGTGGACCTTCGGCGGCGCTCCCAGCGGATCAGGTTCCTTCGGTAAGCCGGCAGCGGAAGCGGGTCCCACCCCGGCCAGAACGGTAAGGACGGCGCCGACTGCCATGCAGCGCAGCGCCATCATTATGCGTGTGCGTCGCAACGATCCTCCTTGAAGGGTACGGATGTTCGACGCAAGCCCATCACGTGCAACTCCCGTGGAATAGGGGAAAGATCGCCATCCTGTACACGCCGCGCTTGTGCAGTCACACGACTCGTATTTGATCGACCAGAGGGCGGTGTCTATGTTTCGTCGTCGACCGCATGAGCGTGTGCTGAGGCGCCACGGGGTGGAGGTCATGACGACCGACCCCTATCCCGACGTCCCGGATTCGGACGGGGTGGACGGGGTGGTGATCGTGCGTCTCGCGGAGGACCAGAAAACCAGCATCCACGTCTGGCTGTTGGCCTGCCCCTGGCTGGACGCAGGCCAGCGGGAGCAGCTGTGTGAGTGCGCGTTGTCGGGGCTGGATCGGCTGATCGAGCACGAGCCGGACCCGGACGGCTGAGGCCGGCGTAGCGATGGCGGGCTCCAGCTGGTGGTGCGGCTGGTGGAGGTGTCCGCCTTCGACGGCTTAGCTTGGCTGAACTCGATGAACGTGCTCAGGCCCTGGCGATTCAACGGAAGGCGTCGGCGTTCTCCGAAGCCCACTGCCGGAACGGGCGAGCCGGCGTTCCGGTGACCTGTGAAACCGTGTCGCGCACCATCAGCAGCGGACACGGAAGACGCCTGGCTTGCCTTCCTCCGCTTCGGCCGACGGCTGTTCGACGTTCCCAACACACCCGATGCTGATGGCCTTCTGTTCCAGTACGGGACCTACTCATTTGACGGTCCTCCGACGTTCACGCTGGACCTCACCCGACAGTTCGAGATTGCCGACAGCGACGGCGATCACGACCACTACGTGCAGTACGGCTGGCGGCGGCGGTCGGTGGGCGAGCCGGGGTTGAGCAGCCTCAGACCGCCGGGCGCCGTGCTGTCC
>NZ_JBEPEL010000158.1:0-3057 GCF_040300825.1 Streptomyces sp. NPDC000229 | reverse complement strand
GGGCCGGCCGCGTGCGAGCGGCCGGCCCCAGCGGGGAAAGCGTGTCGATCAGTAGGGGCCGTTGACGTTGTCGATCGAGCCGTACCGGTCGGCCGCGTAGTTGCAGGCGGCGGTGATGTTGGCGACCGGGTCGTAGGCGTCCATCGCCGTGCCCGGCACGTGGTAGGCCTCGAACGTCGGCGCGATGACCTGGAGGAGGCCCTTGGAGGGCGTTCCGTTCACGGCGTTGATGTCCCAGTTGTTGATGGCGAGCGGGTTGCCCGAGGACTCGCGCATGATGTTGCGGTGGATCCCCTCGTACGTACCGGGGATGCCGTGCTTGGCCATGATGTCCAGCGCCTCCCGGATCCAGCCGTCGAGGTTGTCCGGGTACGTCGTGGCCTTGGCGGCGGCCGGTACGGCCGTCCGCTCGGCGGACCGGTCGGCCCGCTCGGGCGCCGACGCGCGCTTCGCCGGGGCCTTCGCGCCGATCGTCAGCTTGAGACCCGGGCGGATCAGGGACGGGTCGGCGCCGACGGCCTTGCGGTTGTCCTGGTAGAGCTTCTTCCAGCCACCGCTCACCCCCTGCTCCCTGGCGATCTTGGACAGGGAGTCGCCCGCGACGACGGAGTACGTGACGGGGCCGGCCTTCTTGCCGGCGGCGGCAACGGCGGCCGGCGCGACGGCCGAGACGGCAGTGGTGGGGGAGTGCGCGACGCTGGGCGCCGCCTGCGCGGCGGTGGCACCCATCATGGGGAGCGCGAGTGCGGCGCCGCCCGTGCCCGCGGCGACGAAACGGCGGGTGAGCGGACTGTTCTTGGGACGACGGTGCTTACCCTTTGCGGGCATGGCGAATTCCTCTCCGTCGCCTGCGAGGTGAGCTGTCGGGTTCGGGCTGGAGATGCCCGGCCGCGGTATCACCGCGACTTCACCCCTAGCCGTTCCGGTGTGCTCCGGATCGGCGGCTTACCTGGGTCCCCCGCTCCTGCCGTACGTACGTGAGTGGGTGGGTGGGGTTTCCGGACGGCGGCAGGATTCGGCGGTCCATCCGGATTGAGGGGACCGTAAGCGAGAGGGGCCTGGTGGAACAAGGCGCGAATTGCGCGGCCCGACATGTTCCGCCCCTGCTTCCGGCCAGGTGGCGGACCGTCACTTTGCTGCAAAGCAGCGGAAATCCGGCCGGAGAAGCCCGCGTGTGCCGACGCCGTGCGGTGATTCTTATCACGGGCGACGACGTAGCCGACAAGTCGCTTATGTTCCCCCCAATATGGGCGGTGGCGGCGATACCTCCATATAGGAGAAAACGGGACGGAAGGTGTGGAGAGGTGCACCGGTTGCGCACCGGCCGTGCAGCGGCCGCCGACCGGACCGCTGGTTACTCGCGAGGAACGCCGAGCGTGAACTAAGGTGAGCGCCCCGATCGGCTCCCCCTGTGGATCCCAGGACAAAACGGTCCTGGTCAAGCCGATCGAAGGATGTCCTGCCAACCAGGACGCACATTGCAGTGCAGGGCGACGTGGTGTCGGCAACTCCGCCAGACGTCGGCTCCGTACGGGCCGGCGAGCCCTCGTCCTGTCACCCGGGACTCGAGGCGTTGGCCCCTTCTCTCATTCACCTACCTCGCGAAGGCAAGGCAGAGATGGCACGAGTCTCCCGACGGCACTCCGGGAAGCAGACGCATCCCGTCGATGAGCTTCTTCCCCTCCCCAAGCTCACTCTCTACGGTTTTCAGCACATTCTCGCGTTCTACGCGGCGGCGGTCATCGTCCCCGTACTCCTCGGGAACGCCCTGGGGCTGTCCCGGGAAGAGCTGGTCTACCTGATCAATGCTGACCTGCTGACCTGCGGAATCGCCTCGATCATCCAGGCGCTCGGCGTGTGGAAGGTCGGCGCGAGGCTGCCCCTGGTCCAGGGCGTCACCTTCACCGCCGTCTCGCCCATGGTCGCCATCGGGATCGGCGCGGGCGGCGGCACGGCCGGTCTGCTGGTCGTCTACGGGGCGGTGATCACGGCCGGAATAGCCACATTCCTTTTCGCCCCCTTCTTCGGGAAGCTGGTGAAGTATTTCCCGCCGGTCGTCATCGGCACGATCCTCACCATCATCGGTATGACCTTGATCCCGGTCGGCCTCCAGGACGCGGCGGGCGGCGCGCACCTCATGGGGGACCCCGCGTACGGCTCCGGGAAGAACCTCGCGTACGCGCTCGGCACCCTGCTGCTCATCCTGGCCGTGGTCCGCGTGGGCAAGCCCTTCCTCAGCAGCCTCGCCGTGCTCATCGGTCTGGTCGCCGGCACCGCCGTCGCCTGGCTCCTCGGCGACGCGCACTTCGGGGCGGTGAGGGACGCCGACTGGTTCGGTGTGAGCACGCCCTTCCACTACGGCATGCCGAAATTCGAACTGCTGCCGATCATCGCCATGGTCGTCGTCATGCTGATCACGATGGTGGAGACGACCGGTGACGTGTACGCCATCGGCGAGATCACCCGCAAGAAGGTCGACAGCGACACCGTCACGCGGGCGTTGCGTGCCGACGGAGTGGCGACCGTCCTAGGCGGAGTACTGAATTCTTTCCCTTATGTCGCGTTCGCCGAAAACATCGGCCTTGTTCGGATGTCGCGAGTGGTGAGCCGTTTCGTCGTGGTCGCGGCCGGTGTCTTCATGATCCTGCTGGGCCTGCTGCCCAAGGCGGGAAGTCTGGTCGCGGCGGTTCCGCATCCCGTGCTCGGCGGAGCGGCGATCGCGATGTTCGGCATGGTCGCGACGGTCGGCATCCAGATTCTGGGCAAGGTCGACCTGCGCGAGGAGCGCAACGCGCTCATCCTGGCCGTCAGTCTCGGCGCGGCGCTCCTCCCCACGACGGTCACGCCGTTCTTCGACCGCATGCCGGACGACGTCCGCGCGGTCCTCGACAGCGGCATCACACTCGGAGGCCTCACGGCGATCGTGCTGAACCTGTTCTTCAACGCGTTCACGCGCCGCAAGGCGATGGAGATCGACTGGGAGGACTACGAAAGCGACGGCACGCCGCCACCACCGGTCGGCGCCGGCGCGCGCTGACCGAGGGCGGCCGCCCGGGC
>NZ_JBEPEL010000157.1:0-3339 GCF_040300825.1 Streptomyces sp. NPDC000229 | reverse complement strand
GACGGCCCGTACCTCGCCGGGGCCATGCTGGTGACGCTCGCCGTCTTCGCACCGGTCGCCCTGCTGGTTCCCGCGCTGGGCGGCGGACTGACCGCTTGCGCATCAGCCCTTGGGGCCAGGCGGCCCACGCTGGGGTCGAGCACCGCATTGCGATCGTACGGGCCCTGTTCGAACGAGACGTTGCTGCCGTGGGAGCAGCCGTGGTCACCGCGGGGTGTCCGCCGTACTGCCGTTCACGGTTCACGCCTTGCCCTGCAGCCCCGCCGGTTGCCCCCGCCGCGTCGGCCGTTCCGGCCTCCGGCGGACCAGCCGAACGGCTGCGCTACGCATAAGGCCCGGTCGAACCGCGCCGCCCTTCTAGGCAGTCATCTCATTTGGTGAGTCTGCGGTAGCAGATGAGGGTGCAGGCGATGCTCGTGAATGCGAGGAAGTGATCGGCCTTGCGCTCCTAGCGGCGGTGCAGTCGGCGGCAGCCGGTGAGCCAGGCCATAGTGCGTTCGATGGTCGGCCGAGTCGATGTGAGGTCTCGACGCCCTTGCGTGCGATGCGGTGCCGAATGCCGCGCTGCGACAGCCATTGCCGCAGGTGGCGGTAGTCGTAGCCCTTGTCGGCGTGGAGCTTGCCGGGCTTGCGTCGGCGGGGGCCTCGGCGGGACCGGTCGGAGGTATGCCCTTCACCAGCGGGATCAGGGCCTGGCTGTCGTGGACGTTGGCACCGGAGATTCCGACGGACAAGGGCAGACCGCTTCGCTCGGTGATCAGATGGATCTTCGAGCCGTACTTGCCCCGGTCGACAGGATTCGGACCTGTCAGGTCCCCCTTTCCAGGGCCCGCAGGTTCACCGAGTCGACCGCGCAACGGGACCAGTCCAGCTCGGAGGAGGAGGGGATGGGTTCCCCGGGTACGGACGAGATGCGCCAGGCCATGGACAGCGCCCGGCGGCAGTGACTGCAGAGAGACCTCCGCACACTAGCCAATCGGATCCGGGCCGATGTCCAGGGCCGGTACGCCGGTGAGGGGGTCGGGTGGCCGGCCGGAGCGGAGTGGAGCCTGCTCTACATCGAGAACATCGCCAGCGAGCTGGCTGAGGGCAGGCCATAGGCGCGCCGGTCAGAGCGGGTCTGGTCCGCACAGCGCATAGTTGCGCCGCCGGGTCGGAAGCTTGCGCAGTTCCTCCGCCGTGTGCAGCTGGGGAAGGCGCTGCCAGAGAACACCGGGGGCGTAGCCGTTGCGCCGGGCGGTTTCGATCTCGCGTTCCAGCAAATCCAAGCTCTGCTCGACGGTGGGAAGAGTCTGGCAGTTCCACCGGTGCAGACGGTTGCCGTTGCTGCCCCTCGCGTAGGTGCGGCCTTCTTCGACCCCGTGCCGCCAGCGGGAGATGTCTTCCTCCGCCATCCTGAGGGCGCGGTGAATCTCGCTGCACACCCGGCACCGGCGCCGGCGAGGAGGTTGTACTCGATGCGGTCGATCGCCGCGACGAGGGCGATGTAGACAGCCGGCCACCATCCGAAGGGCGCGGGCGCGCCGCGGCGGACGGTGGCCGGGGGCCACCCGGGGACCACAGTGAAGGCGCGCCGCTCACGGTCGGGGTCGAGTCGGAGGGCGGGTGCGCTCATGGTGTGCCTCCGGTTGGCTCAACGGGGCAGATCAGGGCTTGGCGGTGTAGACGACGCCGGGCAGGTTCTGCGCGGCGGCGCCCCACACCTGGTCCCGAAGGGAACCGTCAAGGCCGAGTGTGTAGAGCAGGTAGGAGGTGGTGATCGAGCGGGTGAGGCGCTGCTGTTCGGCGCGGGTGACCGAGCCGCTGTCGCAGCCGAAGCCGCCGCTGTCGGTGAAGCCGCAGTGGAAGCCGCCGGTGATGACCCGGAGCTGGGTCGGTGCGCGCTTCGCGTCGTACATCTTGCGCTGGTGAGCGTCGACGCCGGCCACGGTGTCCTTGCTTGCTCCGACGTACTGGGCCGGGATCGTGAGGGCTCCGGAGGCCGTGACGGCGGAGGGGTTGGTCTCGGCGGCGGCGAGCGTGCTGACGGTCTTGACAGCCGGGTTGCGGGATGCGGCGAGCAGGGCCGCGCCGCCGCCCATGGAGTGGCCGGACAGGGCGTAGCGGCTGGTGTCGACGGCTCCGGCGAAGCGGGATCCGGCGGTGGCGTTCTGTGCGGTCAGCCAGGCGAGCCCGGCGTTGAGGTCGTCGGCGAAGCCGGTGTGGCTGGGGAAGAGGCCGCCCTGGGACTTGGGCGCGACCGTAATGAAGCCCCAGGAGGCGTAGTGGCGCAGGGTGGACTCGTACTTGGAGATGTCCTGGAGGAAGCCGTGCCCGAAGGCGAGGCCGGGGTGCAGCCCCGGGGCGACGGGTGCGTTGGCGCCCGCGGTCGTGCCGGGATACCAGATCCGGGCACTGTAGGAGCGGCCGGAGGCGGAGACGGTGAGGTCCGTATAGGCCGCGGGGTGGGCCCCGGGCGCGGCGGGGTCGGCCGCGACGGCACGGGCGGCGGGGGTGGCCGCGACGGCGGTGGGGGCCGTCAGGGCAGCGGTGACGGCCAGCATGACGGCGGGGACGGCGCGTATGAGTGTACGCAGCACGGGGAAGCCCTCCTGTGGGGGTATCGGAGAGGGAAACGCTGTACCCCACTTCAGCACATTGACGTGTCTACGCCAACGCTGCGGTCGTTTCTTTCTGCGGAACTTATTTCACTTACGCGTAACGCACCAGGGGCGGCCTGGGGCTTCACCGCCGGATGGTGCAGTGAGGCCAGTAGCCCGGCCAGCATCAGCGCCTCACCCAGGTTTCCCAAAGGCGGCGCCGCGAAGGTCGCAGCCGAGGCCGCGAACACGGCGAGGGCTCCCAGGGCGATCCAAGGGGTCCCGCGGCGCGCCCACGCGGCTACGCGGATTTGCAGCTCGGTGATCGCGATGACGGCCGCCACGGGAAAGGCACCAGGCCCGGTGTCCGTGCAGCGCAGGGTGTCCACCCAGGGGCGGGGCCCAAGGTGCAGGTCCGGGAGGGGCGTGGCCGCGCCGAGCACGGCCGGCGCACCAGCGGCGGCCCACGCGGCACCGAGGGCGGCGCGGCCCGCGCGCAGCGCGAGGGCCGCGCACGGCACCACGAGAGTTGTGCCCAGCTCGTGGACCACGAAGCGGCCGACGCTCAGGGTCTCCAGCAGCCGGCCCTGGCCCAGCAGCGCGCCCGCCGCCACGAGGGCGGAGGCGTAGGCCGGGGCGCAGCCGAGCAGCCCGGTGAGCTGGCCCGGGTGCGCTTTCCCGGCAAGGCGTTCGTACGTTCCCTCGTGCTGCTGCCGATGGTGCCCATGTGTGTAGACAGCGTCGGCCATCGCCGTACTCC
>NZ_JBEPEL010000156.1:0-3816 GCF_040300825.1 Streptomyces sp. NPDC000229 | reverse complement strand
AGCCGAAGAACAACCGCACCACGAAGAAGCTCGCCGCCGCGACCAGCGCCGCCGCCGGCATCGTGATACTGCACCCCCCGGGGGATAACCCCCGGACCCCCAGCAACAGGCCCTGCACAGGGCTTCCGTCAGCCGAAGAACAACCGCACCACGAAGAAGCTCGCCGCCGCGACCAGCGCCGCCGCCGGCATCGTGATGAACCAGCCGAGGATGATGTTCTTCGCGACGCCCCACCGCACGGCGCGCGAACCCTTGGTGGAGCCCACGCCCATGATGGCCGAGGTGATCACGTGCGTCGTGGAGATGGGCGCGTGGAACATGAACGACGCCGTGTACATCACGGACGCCGCCGTCGTCTCGGCGGCGAAGCCCTGCGGCGGGTCCAGCTCGATGATCCTGCGGCCCAGCGTGCGCATGATGCGCCAGCCGCCGGCGTACGTACCCAGGGACAGCATCAGCGCCGCGGAGAACTTCACCCACATCGGGATCGCGTCGCCCTGCTTCTCGACGTCGGCGATGACCAGGGCCATCACCACGATGCCCATGGTCTTCTGCGCGTCCTGGAGGCCGTGCCCGAGCGCCATGCCCGCCGCCGAGACGGTCTGGGCGATCCGGAAGCCGCGCTTGGCCTTGTGCGGGTTGGACTTGCGGAACATCCACAGGATGACGACCATCACCAGGTAGCCGATGATCAGGCCGACGAACGGCGAGATGAACATCGGGATGACGATCTTCTCCAGTACGCCGCTCCAGATGACCTCCGTCCCACCCGCCAGGGCGGCGCCCACCATGCCGCCGAAGAGCGCGTGGGAGGACGACGAGGGCAGGCCGAAGTACCAGGTGACCAGGTTCCAGACGATCGCACCGACCAGGGCGGCGAAGAGGATGCCCATCCCCTTCGAGCCCTCGGGCGTGGCGATCAGGCCCTCGCTCACGGTCTTGGCGACACCGCTGCCGAGGAAGGCGCCGGCGAGGTTCATCACCGCCGCCATCGCGAGCGCAGCGCGTGGGGTCAGCGCCCGGGTGGAGACGGACGTGGCGATGGCGTTCGCCGAGTCGTGGAAGCCGTTCGTATACGTGAAACCGAGCGCGACACCGATGGTCACGACCAGTGCGAAGGTGTCCACGAAGCTCAGGACTCCTTGACCGCGATGGTCTCCACCGTGTTGGCCACGTGCTCGAACGCGTCGGCGGCCTCTTCCAGCACGTCCACGATCTGCTTCAGCTTGAGCACTTCGATGGCGTCGTACTTGCCGTTGAAGAGGTGGGCGAGCAGCTTGCGGTGGATCTGGTCGGCCTGGTTCTCCAGCCGGTTGACCTCGATCCAGTACTCGGTGAGGTTGTCCATCGTGCGCAGGTGCGGCATGGCCTCGGCGGTCAGCTCGGCCGCCCGCGCCAGCACCTCGATCTGCTGCTCGACACCCTTCGGCAGCTCCTCGACGTTGTAGAGGACGACGAGGTCGACGGCCTCCTCCATGAAGTCCATGATGTCGTCGAGCGACGACGCGAGGTTGTAGATGTCCTCGCGGTCGAACGGCGTGATGAAGGAGGAGTTCAGCTGGTGGAAGATCGCGTGGGTCGCGTCGTCGCCCGCGTGCTCCGCTGCCCGCATCCGCTCCGCGATCTCGGCCCGGGCGGACGAATCCGCTCCGAGCAGTTCCATCAGGAGCTTGGAGCCCGTGACGATGTTGTCCGCGGAAGCGGAGAACATGTCGTAGAAGCTCGTCTCCCTGGGGGTCAGACGAAAGCGCACGTGGGGTCCTCTAGGTGCATGGGTTTCGGTCAGGCTGATGCTAGGCGCATCATCCGGCCACGGCTAACCGGCGTTCTTCAGTGTCGCCCATCGGGCACAGTGAACAGAACCGGCCCCCGCCACCTTCGGCCAAGGACCGGTACCATATACCCACGAGGGGTATGCAAACCCTTACGGACAACGGGAGGACGCGATGACGACCACCGAGGCGGCCGGCCTTCCGGTCACGCAGGGCGACACCGCAGCCACGGACCACGACCACGGCGTGCACGGGTACCACAAGCAGAAGAGCGAACACCTCAAGCGCCTGCGGCGCATCGAGGGCCAGATCCGCGGCCTCCAGCGCATGGTCGACGAGGACGTCTACTGCATCGACATACTCACCCAGGTCTCCGCGTCCACCAAAGCCCTCCAGTCCTTCGCCCTCCAGCTCCTGGAGGAGCACCTGCGCCACTGCGTCGCCGACGCCGCCGTCAAGGGCGGGGACGAGATCGACGCGAAGGTCGAGGAGGCGACGAAGGCGATCGCCCGCATGATGAGGACCTGACCCCCGAGGGTTCACCGGGGCGTGGCGGGCCCGCCGCGCCCCTCGGGTATCACCTTCAGCACCTCGTCGATGAGGTCCGCGCTCAGCCGCTCCCCGTCCGCGGCGGACGCCGCGATCATCAACTCACCGCACAGCTCGATCTCGGCGAGGGCCACGTGGTCCTGGACTGTCGTCGGAGTGGGCGGGGCCACGCGCATCACCTCTTCCTGCCGGTGTCGGCTTCCTAGCGTAGGGAGCGCGACACGCACCGCGCATGGCACGTCCGGACCATTCTTCCGATGGTCAGGCCTTGACCTTCCCGGCGTAGATGTCCTCGCGGGGCGGCAGCCGTACGGCCACGGGGGCGCCGAACTCGTACAGCAGCGTCGTCGACGCGACGGCGACCGTACGCCCCTGGTTGGCGAAGCTGAACTGGTGGCGCACCTTGCGCAGTCGCCCCTCGCGGTCCAGGTACGCGTCGAACGGGACCGCGTCCTTGGCGAACCCTTTCGCCGCCGCCGCGAGCGCCCCGCGCACCTGCGGCGAGGCCGCCCGCGCCGCCCGACCCAGGTCGCTGACCCCCCGGTAGTGGGCGACCGGCACCCCCGCGAGCTCCTCCTCGCCGACGTAACGAACGTCCTGCGCGCCGCGCAGCAGCTCGGCGGCGGCGGCCGGGTCGGTCGCCCCACCGGTGACGAGGTTGCCGTCCTCGAGGGTGGTGGTGTCGACGCGGACCCACTTGTCGGCGGGGACGCCGGCGCCGCGGTTCTTCATGTAGAGCGCGCCGGGGGCGAAGAGCTCGGTGATCGGGCGGTGCCCGTCGGTGCCGGAGGGGTCCTCGGGCAGGACGACCTTGAGCTGCCCGTGCCGCTGGACGAAGTCGTACGCGCCCTCGCCCCGGATGGTGACCCGGGTCCCGCCGGTCGCCATCTCCATGGACGTACGCGCCTTCGACGTCCCCGCCCGCGTCAGCACGTCGGGGGCCTTGCGCACCGCGTCGCCCGGGTCGGCACCGGGCGAGGCGTCGGCCGCCCCCGAACATCCGGTGATCGCCGCGCCGACCACGGCGCCCACCACGGCGGCCACGACGGCGAACGCGCCGCTCCTGCGCCTCTGCTGCACCACCATCGCCTGCCAACCCCCAACACTGTGCCGCCGGCTGCCCGAGCCCCCCACCCTTCCCCTGGGCCTTGGGAGCCCGGGGAGACCCCAACCGGATAACGACCGCACGGGCGCACCGTCACGCCGGTACCGTGGAGCCGTGCACGCGCATCAGCAGACGCCCGCCGTCCCGCACGTCGGAAGCATCCACAACGCCACCACCACCGAGCGGGGTTCGTTCACCCTCGCCCGCTGCACCTGCGGCTGGTCGGGGCCGGCGAGACGGTCGAGGGACCGGGCGCGGGTGGACGCGGCGGCGCACATGGGCACGCCGCCGGAGAGCTAGGGCGTGTCTTTTGGATCAGGCCGGATCAGCGAGCGGGGTCTGGTGCGTGCAGATGCAAGGCGGAGGAGCGAGCCACTGCGGAGCATTGGC
>NZ_JBEPEL010000155.1:0-4251 GCF_040300825.1 Streptomyces sp. NPDC000229 | reverse complement strand
GGTGCCACGCGGCCGCGCGGGCGCCACCGTCCTGGCCGCGGGCGCGGGTGCCACACCGGGCGTCACCGCACCGGGGGGCGTCGCCCGGTGCGCGTCGTCCGCACCGCGCGGCGGCCCCGTACGGCGGGGCGGACGCGGTGGATCGGCGGCCACCGGCCGGTGAGCGGGCCCCGCGGGCGCCGGCGGCCGCAGCAGCGGACCGGGCACGGCCGTCACGGCCGTCGCGTGCCGCTCCGGTTCGCCATCGGGCCGAGCGGGTTCCGTCCGGACGACGGTGTGCCGGTCCCGCATGACTTCGCGCTCGTGCCGGATCAGCTCCGCCGGACCGAACGCGGGCCCCGGCGCCGACGGGACCAGGGGCGCGGGTTCGTCCGGCTCGGGCGGAGCCGTACGGAGAGCCTCGACCCGCTCGAACGGGCCCGGCAGCCGCGGCCGCACACGCGCCATGTCCCCGGCACGGTCAGCGGCCGCGTCCGTCGGCGTGTGCCGGGCGAGCAGCCGGTCGAAGTAGTCAGGCATCCGCGCACAGCTCCAGGTAGTAACGACGCCGCAGCGGGCTGAGCGCCAGGATCTCCGGCTCGCTCCACCCGTAGGCGGTGGCGAGCAGATGGACGTCGAGCAGCAGGTCCCGCGCCCAGTGGTCGAGTTCGGCCCACAGGTACGAGGCGATGTCGAGCTCGGCCGGGGTGGCCCGGCCGCACTCGGGGCAGGCCACCTCCAGGGTCACGTCGGCCGCCGGGTCGGCCTCCTCGGCCGCCTCGGCGATGCGCTGCTGCACCCGCGGGGGAAGCAGTTCGCCGAGCCGTTCCGGGGCGACGTCCTCCCCACCCCGTACGGCCGACACCGTGCATCGGGCCAGCAGCGCACGGCGCGCCTCGTCCGGGTCCGCCGCGGCGCCGGCCACGGCGAGGTCGGCGACGGTGGGCAGCCGGAACTCGATCACCCACTCGCCCTCCTCCACCCGCAGCGGCCCGCCCGACGCGCCACGCGCCCCCGGGCCCGGCGGCTCCGTGCCCGGAGCCCCGGCGCCCGGCGTCCGCGCGCACCGCTCCGCATCCGGAGCCCCGGCGCCCGACGCCCGCGCGCCCAGCACGGTCGCGTCGAGCTCGAACTCCATCGCTTCGCCGCAGGACGCGCAGTCGACGCACACCTGCATGCGCTCGCCGAACAGGGCCCGGCGCAGCGCGAACAGGTCCGCCTCCCGCTCGCCGACCGGCATCGACAACAACTCGTCGGTGCCGGCCCACGGGCGGGCCGCACGGTGCAGCAGCAGGGACCGTCCCTGCGCGTGCTGCGCCAGCCCGGCCTCCCAGGTGGCGAGCAACTCGCCCGGGCCGACCGGCACGGCGGCGCGTGTCATCCCTCGACCCCCCGGTGCCCAGGTGCCGTTCAGGCCGGGTGGGTGAACGAGGGCTCGACCGGCTCCTCCACCTCGTAGTCGCGCTCCCAGCCCTCGCATTCGAGCTTGACGCTCTGAATGGCGACGGCGTTCGCGTTGGCGTCCAGCTCGCCGAGCACCTGGTACTCGCTCACCCACGCCCGGTACAGCTTGTGCGAGACGGCCACCTGCCCGGCCTCGTTGAGGACCTGGATGATGATGTCCTTGCGGAAGTCCCGTAGCGAGACCTCCGCGCCGAGACCGGCGCCGACCTGCCACACCTTGTTGGCCCAGCGGTCGAACTCCGGGTCGTGGGTGACACCGCGCTCCAGGGTCACGCCCTCGAACTCGGAACGGCCCGGCGATTTGCGGGGCGAGCTGGGATCGCCGCCGTGGCGGTGTTTGACCACTTCGGTGGTGCGCTTGAGAGGACTGATCTTGCTGATGCCCGCGACCGTACGACCGTCCCAGAGGACCAGGAACTTGAAATTCTTGTACGGGTCGAAGCGATGGGCGTTGATCCGGAACTCAGCCATCGGATTCCTTCGTGTTCCTTTTCCTTGGCGACGAGGGGTTACGAGAGGTCGAACTGCCCGGCGACCTGCTGGATCTTCACGATGACGAACTCCGCGGGCTTGACCGGCGCGATACCGACCACGACGTTGACCACGCCCCGCGCGACATCGGCTTCGGTGGTGGTGTCCTTGTCGCACTTGACGAAATACGCCTCACGCGGCGTGCCACCCTTGAAAGCGCCCTGACGGAAAAGGTCGTTGAGGTACGCCGAGGCGTTGAGCCGGATCTGCTGCCACAGCTGCTCGTCGTTGGGCTCGAAGACCACCCACTGCAGCCCTCGGTAGAGGCTCTCCTCGACATGGAGCGCGAGCCGGCGCACCGGTACGTACTTCCACTCGCTGCTCTGCGCGTCAGCGCCGTCCAGGGTCCGCGCGCCCCACACCAGCGGGCCGACGACCGGGAACGTCCGCAGGCAGTTGATGCCCAGCGGGTTCAGCAGCCCGTTCTCCCGGTCGGTCAGCCTGACCGTGAGCGACCGGACGCCCGCGAGCCGTGCGTCGGTCCCGGCCGGTGCCTTCCACACACCGCGCTCACCGTCCTGGCGGGCGATGACGCCCGCGACGGCACCCGAGGGCGGGAAGGCCCGCAGCCTGCCCGTCAGCGGATCGGTGAGCTGCATGTGCGGGAAGTACAGGGCCGCGTGGCCGCTGCGTACGGGGTCGAAGGCGCCGATCCCGGCCCGCGCGGCGTCCACGCTGCCCCAGGTCGACGGCGCGTCCACCAGCAGGAAGATCCGCCGCTCCCGGCACAGCTGCTCGGCCGCCGACAGCACGGTGACCATGTCCTCGGTGGAGTCGTACGCCGACAGCTCCGGCAGGGACAGCAGGTTGATGTCGTCGACGTCGCGCAGCGCCTGCAGGCCGGTCTTGCGGGCCTCACCGCCGATCAGGTCGCGCGGTCCCGGAGCATCGCCGTCCTTGCCGCCCGCCAGCGCGAAGACCGGTGGATTGACCGAGGCCTCCAGGCCGAGGTCGTTGGCGCACTCACCGACGAACCGAACCACGTCGTCGGGGTCGAGGGAGCCGGCGACGACCTGGAGCCGCCGCCCGAAGGCGGTCACCTCGGCGCCCGCGAAGGAGTGCCTGCCCGGGGCATCGGGCAGGGCGCGCAGCTTCCGCTCGAGGAGCAGGGCGAGCTCGGTGACATCGGCCGGGGGCTCGCCGTCGTGGCCGGGTTCGTAGAGCGTGAACTCACGCTGCACGTCGCCGATCTTGACCTTCAACTCCACTTCCAGGTCGGGGAGCTGGGCCGCGAAGGGCTTGGAGACCGTGCCGGAGGGGTCGGGCCGGTCCTCGTCCAGCGCCTTGACACGGACGAGAGCGGACCCGGCGTTGACGACGGTCTCCACGAAGCGCCCGTGGCCGGGGCTCATCGACAGCCCGGTGAACGATTCGCGGGCACCGCCGCGCGCGTCGAGGACATGGAGGTTGAACGTGCTGTCGGGTGTGCGGGTGTCGTGGTCGACGGCGACCCGCAGGCCCGATCCCCAGACGCCGGGCTCCTTGGCATGGACCTCCAGCACCGGGCAGTCGCTGTGCCCCTCCGTGGAGTTGAGGGTGACGCGGGCCTCCTCGCCGGTGCCGGCCTTGGCCACCCGGACGATCACCGCCACCGAGCCGCCGTTGCCGAAGAACTGGTGCACGGCGTAACTGACGGCGCTGCGGGAGGTGAGGCCGCCGAAGCGACGCTCGAAGTCGGCGAAACTGGTGATCCGCACCGGCTGGTTGAGCGGTCCCCGGCGGGTGTGGCCCACGAACGCGGTCACCGACGTGGTGACCGAGGCGATGGTACGGACGCTGCTGGGAAGTTCTTCGATGTATACGCCGGGATAGCCCATATGCGTCGGCATTCCCCCTCCATTCCCTTCGCGCACCAAGAGATGAGGAGGGGAGGGGAGCACACGCCGATCATGAAAACGTGTGCCCGCTTTTTGATCTTTCCCCCGTCACACACCCCGTGCGATATCGGTCTCGCAGGGCCAATTGGCATGCGCGTCTGCCTGTGGCTCCTGATGCATGAGTGCCTGTGGGGAGTCTCGTTCGGCGCGGACCCCCGGTCAAGAGACCCTTTCGGTCAACAGGAGTTCTCCGTACGCGGAGTTCCGTGGAGGCCGTTCGGTGAGGTCAGCAGGATATCGAAGATCGGACAGGCGGACCCCATTCACGAACGCTTCACAAGAAAATTCGGTGCGGGGTGGGAAACAAGCCGAATGGCAAACCGCCCGGCGCGCCGCCTTGTGTCCGATTGGCGAGAAATAGGGCTTTGCTGCTGCGGGAAAGGCGGAGATGGAACGCCGC
>NZ_JBEPEL010000154.1:0-4320 GCF_040300825.1 Streptomyces sp. NPDC000229 | reverse complement strand
TCCGCTGCGGCTCGACGAGCCCCTCCGCCTCCAGGAACCTGATCTTGGAGATCGTGACCTCGGGAAACTCTTCACGCAGCTGATTGAGCACCGTCGACAGCGACGAGAATTTCACCAGGGACCAATTCTGGGCAATCCCTCAGACCCTACGCCACCGCAAGCCGCAGCCGAGTGAGCGCAGGCGCAGAGGCCATCGCATCTTTCGCTTGCCGTTTCCGCACCCGTCACTCACTCATTGATCATCTTCGCATTTTCACGATCAGTCGAGAGGTGCAACCGGATCGGAGAGCGAGCGTTTCGTTCGGACAAACCTATCCTAAACTCCCCATCTGCTACACGCACGTTGTAGAGGTCGGCCTGCCCCCGGGACATTCGACGGCATCGACGAGGACGCCACGGGATCCTGGCTCGGGCGGTGACCAAGACCAATCTCTACGGCATCAATGACTCCTAAGTTTTGGCACATTCAACTTTTTGTCCTGGCGCGACGTATAAGGGCGTCCGGCAGGTTGACCGGCTCACCCAAAGTCACTCCTATCCCCCTATTGAAAAAACCGATCCAAGCGAAGTCGCCGGCATGCCCCGCCGCCAGCGATGCGAGCTCAAACCGCCCGAGAGAGGGAACGGCACCTGAGACAGAGCAAAGGTCCGGTCCTGAGTGTCCTGAGCCGACGTCCTAGCCCTGCGGAGGAAGCGTCGGCGCATGCTGCTCACTGCGTGACACCTGTAGGACCGCTTTTCCGGAGACACGGCGCCCGCGGAGGGCCTCGGCGACGTCGGCGAAACGGTCCCAGGATCCCTGCCAGCCGATCTCGACAGTGAGGTCCCCCTCAGCGGCCAGCTCGGTGAGAACGGCCAGGTCCTGGCCGGCATCGCCCTCTATGACGAAGGACATCAGCGACTTGGTCGGGCCGACGGTCGCATACGGGGGGAAGACCGCCGGCTCCCCGGAAGTCCAGCCGACGCTCTGCACGCTGCCCCCGGGAGCGAGCAGGCTCCATGCCGCGACCAGTTGGGGGCCACCGACGCTGTCGATGACCACGTCGACGGGTTGCTCGAGTCCGTCCAGGCCGATCAGCACCTCGTCGGCGCCGAAGTCGACCAGCCCCTCCCCGCGGGCCGTCGAGCCCACGGACGCGATCACGTGGGCACCGGCCCGCGCCGCCAACTGGACGGCGAACCGGCCGACCCCGCCGGAGGCGCCGGTGACCAACACCCTCTTGTCCGGTCCGAGCCCGGCGGCCCGCAGCGAGCGCAGTGCGGCCACTCCGGCGACCGGCAGGGCGACCGCCTTCGCCAGGTCCAAGCCCTTGGGAACCTCGGCAAGCGCACCCACATCGATCGCGACGCGCTCAGCGAACGCACCCGAGGTCAGGGCTACAACCCGGGTGCCCACCGCCGGGCCGATTCCGTCGGCGGCGGCCTGAACCACCACCCCGGCGGCGTCCGAACCGAGCACCGCACCCACAGGCACCCGACCGGAGCGAGCGTCGTTGAGGTCGCCGTAGTTCAAGGAGGCATGGGAGACGTCCACCAGGACCTGGCCTGGTCCGGGCACGGGATCGGGAACCTCGGCGAGGCGGGCAGAGGCGGGTGCGGACGGATCGACGACGAGAGCACGAACAGACATGTTTTCCCCTAGGTTCACGACTTGTAACAGCAGTCATCATCGGTAACCTTGCTGCCCGGCGTAAGGAGGCACATTTATGTCACGCAGTCACACCCGTGTTGCAGAAGCAGTGAGGGACGAAGCCTGCCCGGTGACCGAGGTGCTCGACCGCGTGGCGGGCAAGTGGAGCATCGGGATCCTGATCGCCGCCGCCCACGGCCCGGTCCGCTTCACCGAACTCGAACGCGCCATCAACGGCGTCAGCCGGCGAATGCTCACCCTCAACCTGCGCCGATTGGAGCGGGACGGGCTGCTCATCCGCACCGTCTATCCGACCGTGCCACCCAAGGTCGAGTACAGCCTCACGCCCATGGCCCGAGAACTCCACGCCTCACTGACCGGACTGGTGGGCTGGGCCGAGCGCCACCGGTACGCCATCGCCGAGGCCCGCGCCGCTTACGACGCCGCGGCGGAGCAAAAACCTGACGAGGCTGAACCAGCCCGGACTGGCTCTCGAGCTCCCGCGATTCCACGACAGCGGGAGAGGAGCACATGGCTCACCACCGGCGTCACGAGCCCCGCACATGATCGCCCGGACAGGTCCTAGCCGTACACGGCGCGCAGCGCGTCCGCCACGGCCGCTTCGGCGTCGGCGCGGCTGACGCCCAGGCGGTGGGCTTCGGCGGCGTACGCGGCGGCTGCGGTGGCCGCCTGGCGGGCGGCGGCGTCACCGGCCGGGGCGACGAACGTCCCGGCGCGGCCACGTGTCTCGATCACCCCGTCGGTCTCCAGCACGCGGTACGCCTTGGCGACGGTGTTGGCGGCGAGGCCCAGCTCCTCCGCGAGGCCCCGGACGGTCGGCAGTTTGTAGCCGACGGGGAGGCGGCCCGAGCGGGCCTGGGCGGAGATCTGGGCGCGCAGTTGTTCGTACGGGGCGGTCGGGGAACCCGCGTCGATGGAGATCTTCAAGGTCACGCGCCGATTGTCCCCCAGGCCGCCGTAATGGGGAGGCGATCGGGGCCGGGCCGCGCGTACCGTGCGGCCCATGACTGTGATCGTGCGGGACTTCCGTCCCGAGGACGCCGAGGCCGTGGCCCGGGTGCGGCGGGCCGCGCTGCCCTTCGAGGTGACGACGCCGCAGGCCGTCCTCTTCCAGGTCGAGTCGGCCAACCCGGCGAAGAAGTACCGGCTGCTGATAGCCGAGAAGGACGGCGAGGTCGTCGGTACCGCCCAGGTCGGCCTCGCCCACGACTCCGAGACCCCCGGGCTGTCGTACGCCAACCCGCAGGTCCACCCGGACCACCGGGGCCGTGGCGCGGGCGGTCTGCTGCTGCGGACCGCCGAGGAGCATCTGGCGGCCGAGGGCGCGGAGAGCGTGTACGCCTGGGTGCTGGACGAGCCGGGGTTCCGGGCGTTCGCCGTCAAGCGCGGCTACCGGCCCACGCGGCCGGCGCACTTCCAGCGCCTGGACCTGGCGGGCGGCACCCTGCCGGAGCTGCCCGCGACGCTTCCTCCGGGCGTCGAGCTGCGGACCGCCGCCGACTACGCCGACGATCCGCGCCCGCTGTTCGACGCCGACGCGGAGGTGACGGCGGACGAGCCGAGCGACATCGCAGCGCGGCTGGACGACTACGAGGACTGGCTGGCCGACACCTGGAACCACCCGCTGCTCGACCGTGACCTGACCACGGTCGTGACGGTGGACGGCCGGGTGGCGGCCTTCACCGCCGCCCACACCGACGGCGGGGCACGCTACCTGTCGGGCATGACCGGCACGGTGCGCGCGTACCGGGGCCGGGGGCTGGCGAAGCTCGCCAAGACGGACTCGCTGCGCCGGGCCCGCGCGGCGGGCTGCACGGACGCCTTCACCAACAACGACGCGGAGAACGGGCCGATGCTGGCGGTCAACAAGTGGTTCGGGTACGAGATCTGCGCGACGGAGGTCCGGCATGTCCGCACGCTCGGTTGACGTCCGCCTCGTCAAGGCGGGCCGGACGAAGATCCGCTACCCGGCGGAGGTGGTGGCCGACGACGGCACCCGGCTCACCGTGCGCGCCCCGTGGGCGGCGGACGGGGTGCGGGACTTCGGGTTCGTACGCTTCGAGCCGGGCGACGTCTTCACGGAGCACTACTGGCGGGACCGGTGGTACGCGGTGAAGGAGGTCCGTGCCGGGGACGGTGCCCTGAAGGGATGGTACTGCGACATCACCCGGCCCGCGTCCGTGAACGGCTCCGAGGTGGTGGTGGAGGACCTGGACCTGGACCTGTGGGTGTCGGCGGACGGCGCCGAGGTACTGCGCCTGGACGAGGACGAGTTCGAGGCGAGCGGCCTGGCGGAGCGGGACCCGGTCGCCGCGGCGGCCGCCCGCGAGGCCCTGGACGCTCTGGAGACGCTGGCCCGCGCGGGCGACCTGCCGGGTGCGGGTCAGGAGACCGGCTTGCGGTAGTGGACGCGGTCGGGGTCGTCCGCCGTGCGCCGCTCGTCGACCTCGTACCCGTACCGCTCGTACATCTGCTGGTTCTCCCGCATCAGCGCGTGCGTGAGGAGCCGCACCTCGGGAAGGCCGCGTGCGCGGGCCCGCTCCTCCACGAAGGTGAGCAGGAGGCGGCCCAGGCCGGTGCCCTGGGCACCGGGGTGGACGGCGGCTGGGACCTCGAGATGTCGAAGCGGAGGCCCCGGTTCGTGTCGAGGGCGCCCTTGGCTCCGATGA
>NZ_JBEPEL010000153.1:0-4642 GCF_040300825.1 Streptomyces sp. NPDC000229 | reverse complement strand
GAAGGTGACGAGCAGAACGGAGCGGGCCTCGCGATCGCGAGGCCCGCTCCGTCGTCTCCGCCAGGACGGGGACTACGAGGACTGCCGGGTACGACGGTAGAGGACCGTGCCCCCGAGCAGCAGGCCCGCGCCCGCGGGGATCAGCATGCCGAGCGGAGCGGCACCGGTCATCGCCAGCTCGTCCTCCGCCTTCGGCGGGGTGACGGTCTGCGCGCCGGGCTCGTTCGGCTCGATCTCCGAACCGGGCTCGTCCGGGGTGCCCGGCTTGCCCGGCGTCCCCGGCTTGCCGGGCTCGTCCGGCTCATCGGGGGTGCCGGGCTCGTCCGGCTTCCCCGGGTTGCCCGGCTCATCGGGCTCGTCGGGGTTGCCGGGCTCGTCCGGGTTCCCGGGGTTGCCGGGCTCGTCCGGGTTCCCGGGGTTGCCCGGCTCGTCCGGGTTCCCGGGGTTGCCCGGGTGACCGGGCTTGTGCGGGTGACCGTTGGCGCAGCCGTTGCCGAACGACGGGTTGAGCGCCCCGACGACGTCGACACTGTTGCCGCAGGCGTTGACCGGAACGTTCACCGGTGCCTGGACGTTGTTGCCGGACGCGACGCCCGGGGAATTCGCCGCCGCCCCGTTCGCCTTGGCGCCGTTGGACTTGTTGACGCACTTGTTCCCGAACGACGGGTTGAGTGCCCCGACGACGTTCACGGTGTTGCCGCACGCGTTCACCGGCACACTCACGGGTGCCTGGACGTTGTTCCCGGACGCGACGCCCGGGGAATTCGTTGCGGCCCCGTGGGCGTCGGCGCCCGTGTGCGCCTGGGCGAATCCGCCGCCGAGGGCGAGTACGCCGCCCGCGGCCGCCACGATGGTCAGGCCCTTTCGCGTGACCTGTCGCATAGCTGGTTCCCTGCCTTCTAGGCTTCCGGAATCCCTTCGGGCACAGCGCCCGGAGGTAAGAATGTCCAGCGGCCCCGGGGGCGCATGGCGCGCGCTCCGGGGCCGGCCGGGCTCAGACCACTAGGGGTCGAGGCTCAACGTCAGTCGTTGACGCAGACGTTCCCGAAGGCCGGGTTCAGCAGACCGATGACGTTCACGGTGTTGCCGCAGACGTTGATCGGGATGTGGATGGGAACCTGGATCACATTGCCTGAAATGACACCGGGGGAGCCCACGGCGGCACCGTTCGCCTCCGCATCGGCGACGGCCATGCCCGCGCCGGCCAGGACCAGCCCACCGGTGGCGGCCGCAACAGCGGCGACCTTCTTGATCATTATTCCTCCTTGTTGGCAATGCGGCCCCAGCCGCGGACCGCATCACCTGTAACGACAGGGAGGTAAGGGAGCTACGACCCGATGACGCCGTTCACCCTTTTCGGTCAGATGTGCACACGCGGGCGATTATTGGAGTGTCGTTTCACCCGACTATTCCAGGTAATCGGGCCGGTCATCGGGCGAGCGTCGGCCGGTGTCGGCCGGCTGCGTCAGCTGGCGTCGATGAAACGGTCCAGCACCCGTACGCCGAATTTCAGGCCCTCCACCGGTACGCGCTCGTCCACGCCGTGGAACATGCCGGCGAAGTCCAGCTCCGGCGGGAGCTTCAGCGGCGCGAAGCCGAAGCAGCGGATGCCGAGGTCGTCGAAGGACTTGGCGTCCGTGCCTCCGGAGAGCATGTACGGCACCGCCCGCGCGATCGGGTCCTCCGCCTTGAGCGCGGACTGCATGGCGTCCACCAGGTTCCCGTCGAAGCTGGTCTCCAGCGCCTTGTCGGCGTGCACGTCCTCGCGCCGGACGCGCGGCCCCAGCAGCCGGTCGAGGTCGGCCAGGAACTCCTCCTCGTACCCGGGCAGGAAACGCCCGTCCACATGGGCGGTCGCCTGCCCCGGGATGACGTTGACCTTGTACCCGGCTCCGAGCATGGTCGGGGCTGCCGAATTGCGGAGGGTGGCACCGATCATCTTGGCGATTCCGCCGAGCTTGGCCAGCGTGGCGTCCATGTCCTCCGGGTCCAGCGGGGTGCCGAGCGCGTCGGACAGCTCGTCGAGGAAGGACCGCACGGTCTTGGTGACCCTGACTGGCCAGGTGTGCCGGCCGAGCCGGCCCACCGCCTCGCACAGCTCGGTGATGGAGTTGTCGGTGTTGGTCATCGAGCCGTGCCCGGCCGTACCGTCGACCGTCAGCCGCATCCAGTGCATGCCCTTCTGGGCCGTCTCGACCAGGTAGAGGCGGAGGTGCTCGTTGACCGTGAAGGAGAAGCCGCCCACCTCCCCGATGGCCTCCGTGACGCCCTCGAAGAGGTCGGGGTGCTTGTCCACGAGGTGGCGTGCGCCGTACGTGCCGCCCGCCTCCTCGTCCGCGAGGAAGGCCAGCACGATGTCGCGCGGGGGCTTGCGGCCGCTGCGCAGCCGGTCCCGTACGACCGCGAGGGTCATCGCGTCCATGTCCTTCATGTCGACCGCGCCGCGGCCCCAGACACAACCGTCCGCGATCTCGCCGGAGAACGGGTGGTGCGTCCAGTCGTCGGCATTGGCCGGGACGACGTCGGTGTGGCCGTGGATCAGCAGGGCGGGCCGCGAGGGGTCCTCACCCGCGATCCGCGCCACCGTGGAGGCGCGGCCCTTGTGGGACTCGATGATCTTCGGTTCGAGGCCCACCTCGGCGAGCTTCTCGGCGACGTACTCGGCGGCCGCCCGCTCCCCCGGGCCCGAGTGGTCGCCGTAGTTGCTGGTGTCGATCCGGATCAGGTCGCGGCAGAGGTCGGTGACCTCGTCCTCGCCCCTGACGGTGGCGGTTCGCGCCGTGCTCGACTCGCTCACGCTGGTTCCTCCCGCGTCGCTGCTGCTGGGTCCTCTCATCCTGCCCCCTCCCCCGGCGCACGTGGGGGCGTGATCGGGCACTCCCAATGTTTGCTATGGTTTTCCACGTCGGAACGGCCACGGGCCGCGAGACAGACACCTTGTCCGGGTGGCGGAATGGCAGACGCGCTAGCTTGAGGTGCTAGTGCCCTTTATCGGGCGTGGGGGTTCAAGTCCCCCCTCGGACACAGAGAGAAGCGCGGGTTCGGTCGGCAGACCGGGCCCGCGCTTCCGCGTATCCGCTTCGCATAGGCTCGGCCGCACCATGAAGAACACTCTCGATCCGCTGGAGCCCAAGGCCGACAAGGACACCGTGCGACGGCACAACCTGAGCCTGGTGCTGCGGGCCGTGCACGACGAGGGCGAGGCGACCCGGGCGGCGGTCGCGGCGCGGGTGGGGCTGACGAGGGCGGCGGTGTCGTCCCTGGTCGAGCAGTTGCTGGCGGGCGGGTTCCTCACCGAGCAGGGCAAGACGTTCAGCGGGCATGCGGGGCGGCCGGGGACCGCGCTGCGGGTGGCGCGTACCGGACCGGCCGGGCTCGGCGTCGAGGTCAACATCGATTACGTCTCCGTATGCGTCGTCGATCTGGCCGGAACCGACCGGGTGCGGCTCACCGAGCACGTGGACAACCGGGGCGTGGCGCCCGGCGAGGTGCTGGAGCGGGCGGCGCGGATCGCGGCGCGGACGCTCCGGTCGGCCGCCGAGCAGGAGCTCCGCCCGGCGGGCGCGCGGCTCGCACTGCCCGGACTGGTGTCCGGCGGCACGGTCCGCCAGGCGCCGAACCTCGGGTGGAGCCGGGTGGCGGCGGAGGAGCTGTTCGGGCAGGCGCTGAGCGGGTTGCTGCCCGGGGGGCGGGTGCTGCCGGTCGGTTCGGACAACGAGGCCGACGCGGCCGCGCTGGCCGAGCTGTGGTTCGGCGGGCCCGAGCGGGTGCGCAGTTTCCTGTACCTGACGGGCGAGATCGGGGTGGGCGGCGCGATCGTCGTCGACGGTGAGCTGTTGCGCGGGGCGCACGGATTCGCCGGGGAGATCGGGCACGTGGTGGCGGACGCGGAGGGGCCGGAGTGCCGGTGCGGTTCACGGGGATGCCTGGAGCAGTACGCCGGTCAGGCCGCGCTGCTGCGGGACGCGGGCCTCGACGAGTCGGCGGGGATGCCGGGGGTGGCGGAGCTGGAACGGCGCGCCCGTGCGGGTGACGCCCGGACGCTGGCGGCCCTGGAGCGGGCCGGGCGGATGCTGGGGCTGGTGGTGTCCGGGGCGGTGAATCTGCTGGACCCGGAGGCGGTGGTGCTGGGCGGGATCTACCGGCAGCTGATGCCGTGGCTGGGCCCTGCGGCGGACCGGGAACTGACCCTCCGGGTCGTGTCGGGGCTGTGGCCGGCGGGGAGCGGGCGGCTGCGCGGCTCGTCCTCGTCCGGCGACGCGGCGCGGGGCGCGGCGGCGCGGGTGGTCCGCGACGTGGTCGCCGACCCGGCGGGGTACGCGGTGCGCGCGCCTCGGTGACCTTTCCGGGGGCTCGGCCCCCGGGCCCCCCGCGGCGCGCCTTCGCGGGGCGCGCCTTCGCGGGGCGCGCCTTCGCGGGGCGCGCCTTCGCGGGGCAGGCCTGGGGTCGGTTGCGGCCGGTGGGCCAGGGTCGGGGCCCCTCCGGGCTCACCTCCTCGCCGTCGGCGGGGTGCCCGAGCACTCTCGTCGCCGTTTCCGGCCGCCGATCGTCCCCCTACGCCCTGGAGGCGTGGGGGGACCCCCAGCGGGGGCGACCCTGCACGGCCCCTCCTCGCCGTACACGGCACAGCGGCCCCACGCCC
>NZ_JBEPEL010000152.1:0-4997 GCF_040300825.1 Streptomyces sp. NPDC000229 | reverse complement strand
CCGATCGGCGGCCGGAAACGGCGACGAGAGTGCTCGGGCACCCCGCCGACGGCGAGGAGGTGAGCCCGGAGGGGCCCCGACCCTGGCCCACCGGCCCCGGCCGACCCCGCCCGCGGGCGCCGCACGACCGCACACCCGGCCCCGGCCGACCCGCCCGCGCACGGCACGGCACCACGCCCCCGGAGGGGTTGCGCGTCTGCCTCACACCCCCGGGTTACCTCCCGTCCACGGGCCGCCCCCCGCTCGGGTGGTCCCGGGACCGCCCCGCGTACCGCTCACACCGGCGCACGCCCCCGCGCCCGTGCCCGGGGGGCGCCCCTCACCGGCCCTCAGCACACGGCCCCGCGCCCCGCAAGAAGGCACCGCCGGACGGCGCCGCGCCGCTGGAGAATGAGCCGCGCCGCCCCTCACCACGGCTTCCGTCACGGTTCACCTGCCGTTCACTCTCCTCGGTCGGCCGCTTCACCTGGTCTGCCTAATTTCGGCCGTGCAAGGTGAACGGCAAAGCTCAGAAAAGCGAGCCGCCCGCCATCCACTCCCCGACACACGCCGCCGCACGACGTAACACCGGACCGGCGGCTCCTGGAAGGAACACCCGAAAGTGAAGCTTCAGCGCAAGAACGGGCTTCGCGCCACCGCGCTCGGCGCCCTCGCCGTCTCCGGCGCCCTGGTCCTCACGGCGTGTGGTTCGGACGACAACACCGGCGCCTCCAACGGCGGCAAGAAGACCGGGGCCGCGTCGAACATCAAGTGCGAGGGTGCCAAGGGCCAGCTCCTGGCCTCCGGCTCCTCCGCGCAGAAGAACGCGATGGACCTGTGGGTCAGGAACTACATGGCCGCCTGCACGGGCGTGGAGATCAACTACAAGTCCTCCTCCTCCGGTGAGGGCATCGTCGCCTTCAACCAGGGCACCGTCGGGTTCGCCGGCTCCGACTCCGCGCTCAAGCCGGACGAGGTCGCCGAGTCCAAGAAGATCTGCAAGGGCGGCCAGGGCATCAGCCTTCCGATGGTCGGCGGCCCGGTCGCGATCGGTTACAACCTGCCCGGTGTGAAGGACCTCGTCCTCGACGCCCCGACCCTCGCCAAGATCTTCAACGACAAGATCAAGAAGTGGGACGACCCGGCGATCGCCAAGCTCAACCCGGACGCCAAGCTCCCGAGCACGGCGATCCAGGCGTTCCACCGCTCCGAGGACTCCGGCACCACGCAGAACCTCGGCAAGTACCTCGGCAAGGCCGCCAAGGCGGACTGGCCGTACGAGGCCGAGAAGAAGTGGCCCGCCCCCGGCGGCCAGGCCGCGTCCGGCTCCTCCGGCGTCGCCGCCCAGGTGAAGCAGGCCGAGGGCGCCATCGGCTACTTCGAGCTGAGCTACGCCACCTCGCAGAACATCCCGACCGTCCAGATCAACACCGGCGCCTCCGCCCCGGTCGCCGCCACCTCGGAGAACGCCTCCAAGGCCATCGCCGCCGCCAAGATCAAGGGCACCGGCAAGGACCTGGCCCTGGAGCTGGACTACGCCACCAAGGCGGAGGGCGCGTACCCGATCGTCCTGGTCACCTACGAGGTCGTCTGCGACACCGGCAACAAGGCCGAGACCCTCGGCACCGTCAAGTCCTTCCTGAGCTACGCCGCCTCCGACGAGGGCCAGAAGGTCCTCTCCGACGCCGGCTACGCCCCGATCCCGGCCGAGATCAACGCCAAGGTCCGCGAGACCGTCAACGGCCTCTCCTAAGCACGAGCAAGGGCCGGCCCGGCGCACGACGACCGGGCCGGCCTCCACCCCATCCGGTGCACCGCCGCCAGGGGAGCCGCCACCACGGACTTCCCCCACACAGACCGGAAAGACCATGGCTATAACGACTGACAACGCACCGGCTCCGCCGGTCGCCGGGAAGCCGGGCTCCACCTCCACGGGCCGCGCGGGCGACAAGATCTTCCTCGGCCTCTCCCGCGGCTCGGGCATCCTGCTCCTGGTGATCATGGCGTCGATCGCCGTGTTCCTCACCTACCGGGCCTCGCTCGCCCTGGCCGAGAACGAAGGCAACTTCCTCACCACCTTCGACTGGAACCCGGCCGGGCAGCCCCCCGTCTTCGGCATCGCGGTCCTGCTCTTCGGCACGATCGTGAGCTCGATCATCGCGATGGTGATCGCAGTCCCCATCGCCGTCGGCATCGCGCTGTTCATCTCGCACTACGCGCCCCGCAAGCTGGCCGCGCCCCTCGCGTACGTGGTCGATCTGCTGGCCGCCGTGCCGTCGATCATCTACGGCATCTGGGGCGCCCTCTTCCTCGTCCCGTACCTGGAAGGCCTGAACCTCTGGCTGGACGAGTTCCTGGGCTGGACGTACATCTTCGAGAAGACCGAGGTCGGCGTCGCCCGCTCACTGTTCACCGTCGGCATCCTGCTGGCGATCATGATCCTGCCGATCGTGACCAGCGTCAGCCGCGAAGTCTTCCTCCAGGTGCCGCGCATGAACGAGGAAGCCGCCCTGGCCCTCGGCGCGACCCGCTGGGAGGTCATCCGCCTCTCCGTGCTGCCCTTCGGCCGCTCCGGCGTCATCTCCGCCTCGATGCTGGGCCTCGGCCGCGCGCTCGGCGAGACGATGGCCGTCGCCACGGTCCTCTCCCCGAGCTTCGTGATCTCGCTGCACCTGCTCAACCCGGGCGGCGGTACGTTCGCCCAGAACATCGCCGCGAAGTTCGACGAGGCCAACGAGCTGGGGCGCGACGCCCTGATCGCCTCCGGCCTGGTGCTCTTCGTCCTCACCCTGCTGGTCAACGGCGCGGCCCGCCTGATCATCGCGCGCCGCAAGGAGTACTCGGGGGCGAACGCCTGATGAGCAATGTGATCCAGGACGCGAAGCCCGAGCAGGCCGCCCCGGCCCTCAAGGGCAGCCTCAGCGCGCGCCGTATGCCGCGCTGGGCCCCGGCCGGTTTCGCCGCCGTGTCGGTCGCCCTCGGTATCGGTGTCGGCGTCGCCACCGGCCTCGAAAGCCGTATCCAGTGGGGCCTGATCGCGGCCGCCCTGTTCGTCGTCGTCTCGTACATCGCGACCACGGCCGTCGAGAACCAGCGCCAGGCCAAGGACCGGCTCGCCACCAGCGTCGTCTGGGTGTGCTTCGTCCTCGCCGTCGTACCGCTGCTGTCCCTGATCTGGGTGACGGTCAGCCGCGGCGTCAAGGTCCTCGACGGGTACTTCCTCACCCACTCGATGGCCGGCGTCCCCGGCTTCGACGTCGGCGGCGGTGTCTACCACGCGCTGATCGGCACCTTGGAGCAGGTCGGCCTGGCCACCCTGGTCTCCGCGCCGATCGGCCTGCTGACGGCCGTCTACCTCGTCGAGTACGGCAAGGGCGCGCTCGCCAAGGCCGTGACGTTCTTCGTCGACGTCATGACGGGCATCCCGTCGATCGTCGCCGGCCTGTTCATCCTCTCCATCATGCTGATCGCGGGCCTGGCACCGTCCGGCCTCATGGGCGCCCTGGCGCTGGCGATCCTGATGATCCCGGTCGTGGTCCGCTCCACGGAGGAGATGCTCAAGCTCGTCCCCAACGAGCTGCGCGAGGCCGCGCTCGCCCTCGGCGTACCGAAGTGGCGCGTCATCCTGAAGGTGGTCATCCCGACCGCGATCGGGGGTATCACCACGGGTGTGATGCTCGCGATCGCCCGCATCGCCGGTGAGACCGCGCCGATCATGCTGCTGGTCTTCGGCAGCCAGCTGATCAACACCAACCCCTTCGAAGGTGCCCAGTCCTCGCTCCCCTTCTACATCTGGGAGCAGTACAAGGTCGGCAGTGAGGCGTCGTACGACCGCGCCTGGGCCGCCGCCCTCGTCCTGATCGCCTTCGTCATGATCCTCAACCTGGTCGCCCGCGGCATCGCCCGCTGGAAGGCCCCGAAGACCGGCCGCTAAGGCCACCTGGAAGTGATTGAAATGGCCAAGCGAATCGACGTCAGCGGCCTCACCGCCTACTACGGCTCCCACAAGGCGATCGACGACATCTCCATGACCGTCGAGCCCCGCTCCGTGACGGCCTTCATCGGCCCGTCCGGCTGCGGCAAGTCCACCTTCCTGCGCACCCTGAACCGTATGCACGAGGTCACCCCCGGTGGCCGCGTCGAGGGCAAGGTGATGCTGGACGACGAGAACCTGTACGCGTCGAACGTCGACCCCGTCGCCGTGCGCCGCACGGTCGGCATGGTCTTCCAGCGCCCCAACCCCTTCCCCACGATGTCGATCTTCGACAATGTCGCGGCGGGGCTGCGCCTGAACGCCAAGTACAAGAAGGCCGAGCTCGCCGAGGTCGTCGAGCGCTCCCTCAAGGGCGCCAACCTCTGGAACGAGGTCAAGGACCGCCTCAACAAGCCCGGTTCCGGCCTCTCCGGCGGCCAGCAGCAGCGCCTGTGCATCGCCCGCGCCATCGCGGTCGAGCCGGACGTCCTGCTGATGGACGAGCCCTGCTCGGCGCTCGACCCGATCTCCACGCTCGCCATCGAGGACCTGATCAGCGAGCTGAAGGAACGGTTCACGATCGTCATCGTGACCCACAACATGCAGCAGGCGGCCCGCGTCTCCGACCGCACCGCCTTCTTCAACCTGGCCGCGGTCGGCCAGCCGGGCAAGCTCGTCGAGATCGATGACACGGAGCGCATCTTCTCCAACCCGTCGGTCCAGGCCACGGAGGACTACATCTCCGGCCGGTTCGGTTAAGCACGAACCGGACCCCCCACGTCCTGCGGTGCTGCATGGCGGTGCCACCGCAAGGCGAAGGGCCCGCCCCCTCTCCCAGGGGGGCGGGCCCATTCACGTGCCTGCTTCCGCGGCCTCCGTCAGCCGAAGAACAACCGCACCACGAAGAAGCTCGCCGCCGCGACCAGCGCCGCCGCCGGCATCGTGATACTGTTGTACCTGTCCGGGCCGACCGCTGCGACCACCACGGTGGAAACGGTCTTCGCGGGCACGGCGGTCCGTACGAAAGTGCTCGGCACGAAGGCCG
>NZ_JBEPEL010000151.1:0-6051 GCF_040300825.1 Streptomyces sp. NPDC000229 | reverse complement strand
CGCCATCGAGGGTCTTCAAAGTCCCCAGGAGCTTTCCCTGCGCCCAACTATTCCAAGACTTGGCGATCAAATTGTAGGAGGCTCGACGCCCTCCGCTCGTCCCAAGTACTACGCGATCACGGAAGAATCGATTTCTGAGCACGAGGCGGGGATCTTTTGCATCCATGTTGGCGCCAGAAATTAGACCGTTAGCCCAATCGTCGATCTTGTCCGCGTACTCAGTTCGTGCCGCTTGGGCGAGCACCACTAGATGGGTGGGCTGATTGATCCCGGAGGCTCGATATGACGCAGCGGCAATGGGTGCCATGGTCGTAAGCTCTGGCCAGGCTGCAACGGCCCTCAGGATGTCTGAGGTGGCGGCTTTCGTGTCATAGAACCCATCGAAAAGGGTGACAGGATCCCACATTTTATACATCTGCCCAATGATCCGGGCTGCCGCAGCCACAATGACCCTATGGGGGATCTTTAGAAGCTGTGCCGCTTGTCGGCGATGCCCTGAGTCGAGTACATCAAACGTCTCTGCCTCACAATTGGGAATGACAAGCATCTCTACTGAAACACCTGAGAGCTTGATACCCATCAATCTATGCTGTCCATCGAGCAGCATGCCATTTTTATCGAAAGCGATACCCTGATGTGTTGTCCTCCACGCCCCATCTGCCATCGCCTTCGCATACCGTTCATAGACGGTATCTGAGAGAACGCGATTATGTGTCGGGTTGCAGTGAGTCAACCAGAGCTCGGCCATCTCTGGACTGATAGTCATGTACTTGGGTCCGATTGGCAGAGCCGGGAGATCAATCATGCTTCGCTTGCATCCCTTCGCGCATTTATGCCAGCAGCATGATTGCAGACCTGTGGGTCTATTTTACTCCTTTGCGTCTAAGTGATAAATCTGGATCTTTTGCGTGCGAACTATTTCGCTGTCGCGCAATTTGTGACGCTCTTTGACTCCGTCAGCTTCATCTTTGATCAGTATCTCGCAGCGCTATGCAGTCGATGACGCCCTGAACCTGTAGGTCGGCTCCAGTCGCTCAGGCAGGATGGTGAGTGCCTGACTACATGACAACGTCGGCGTACAGCGGCGAACAAGCACGGGAGCCTAAGATCCATAAGCGCAGGTGAGCGGCACACCTGCCCAAAGCCAGAAGCCCGTTCAACTTGCTTCGGGGCGAAGAGGTCGCGTGCCACAACCATGCCAGATCGAGCGGTCAACTGCGGTCAATCCAGGTGCGTAGCGGCGTTGGCGACCGTCGGCGGCATCAGCGTCCCGTACGGCTGGTGACCAGCGAGGGTGTGTCTGGACCCGGGCGCCAGGCTTACAAAGCAGATGTCGGCGGTTCGGAACCGTCCGCGCCCACCGACCACGAAGGCCACCGGTCGATCACGGCCGAGGGCCTCGGCCGTGGCGGGGCGCCTTGGCTCAAGAGCGTCTTTTCCTGCTGATCATCGTCGGACAGGCTGCCGTCATGGGGAACAGCGACTCGCAGCCGACCATGCGTGTGACCTTCACCGACTACATACCTGACCCTGACGACGACGATTGCCTTCGCAGAGCCGTGAACGTGACCGCTGATCTGCTGACCTTCGAGGACGGCCATGCGGTCCTGTGGTCGGCGGGAACCGAGGCCGCCCGGTACCCGCTTGCCGTGATCGCGTCTGTCGCGGTGACGGACAACCGTGGAAACGGCCGGCAGCCGAAGGACCCGGTGGCGATTCGCAGTAAGTATCCCAACGCGTATCAGCCATGGCTGCCGCAGGACGAGGAGCGGCTGCTCGCTCTGTATCGCGGGGGCACCAAGGATCCGGCCGCCCTCGCCGCCGAGTTCGGTCGGCAGCCGAGCGCCATCCGGTCGCGCCTGGCGAAGCTGGGTCTGGAGCACTTGGCGGCGGCGGAGGGGACAGATGCTTGAGCGCCGGCCTGGTCAGAGGACGTACGGGGGCCAAGCCCCCGGCAAACGTGGGGCGTTGGGTGTGATCGGATAGCACCATGAAGGGGACCTTGTATTTGTTCTGCTCAGCCGCGCCGCCCGTGTTCGATGTCGCCCGTGCGATCGAGGACGCTCAGAGCCGGGGCTGGGACGTGTGCCTCGGTCTGACGCCGACCGCCGCCCGGTGGCTGGAGCACAGTCTCGACGGTCTGGCGGCGCTCACGGGGCACCCTGTGCGGTTCGCGTACGAGCTGCCGGGGCAGCCGGATGTGTGGCCCGAGGCGGACGTGATCCTGTTCGCCCCGGCGACGTTCACCGCGATGAACGAATGGGCCTTGGGGCTGACGGCGAAGTTCGTCGTGAGCGTGGTGGCCCAGGGCGTCGGCAAGGGCATTCCCACCGTGATGATGCCCTGCGTGAACGAGGCCCATGTGCAGCATCCCGCCTTCGGCACCTCGGTGGCGACACTGCGGACGGCCGGCGTGACGGTGCTGTACGGGGAGGGCGTCTACGTGGCGAACCCGCCGGGCCAGGATCTGTCCGGCGGGTATCCGTGGGCCGTGGCGTTGAACGCCGTGGAACGAGCGGGGCGGGAGCCCGCCGGCGCCTGACGCGCCGGACGGATGGGAGCCCCCCCGCCCTGGACGGGTCCTACGGCTTGCGGCCCACGCCGCCGTAGGCGTCGACCGGGGTTGCGGGCTTGGGGGTGTCCGGGGCCGGGCGCCAGTCGGTGACGCGCACGATTCCGGGGTCGACCAGGTCGAGCCCGTCGAAGAAGCCGGTGATCTCGTCGACGCGGCGTACGTAGTAGGGGATGGCGTCGCTCTTGTTGTAGGCCTCCGAGGCGGCGATCATGCCTTCACTGGTGGCCGTGCCGTCGCAGATGGTGAGGTAGCTGCCCGACGGGAGGCCCGCCATGAGGCGGGTGATCAGGGAGCGGGCGTCGTCGTAGTCGGCGACGTGGCCCAGGGTGTTGAGGATCATCAGGGCGACGGGCTGCGAGAGGTCCAGGGTGTCCGAGGCCGCTTCCAGGATGGCGCCGGGGTCGTACAGGTCCGCGTCGATGTACGCGGTGCGTCCCTCGGGGGTGCTGGTGAGCAGCGCCCTGGCGTGGGCCAGGACAAGGGGGTCGTTGTCCACGTACACGATCCGGGTGTCCGGGGCGACCTGCTGTGCGACCTCGTGGGTGTTGTCGCCGGTCGGCAGGCCCGTACCGATGTCGAGGAACTGGCGGACGCCCTGCTCCGCGGCCAGGTGCCGGACCGCGCGCCCGAGGAAGTGGCGGCTCGTTCTGGCCACGTCGACGAGACCGGGGAAGATCGCCTTGATCTGGTCGCCGAGCTCGCGGTCCACCTCGTAGTAGTCCTTGCCGCCCACGAAATAGTTCCAGAAGCGGGCCGAGTGCGGCCTGCTGGTGTCGATCCGGGCGTGTATGTCGTCACGGTCCGGCACAAGAACCTCCTGGGCAACGTCGGTCATCAGCGGTGCTCCAACTTACGGGGCGGGAAGCCGTGTTGTCAGTGGTCGCTCCTATCGTGGTGTCAGTGGCGATCACTACGCGGCACTACGGGGGGCACCATGGCCAGCATCCATCCGGCGATCACGCACGAGCCGACGCGGCGGTTTCTCGCCGAGGGCCGACTGCCGGACGTCCATGAGCTGATGCGGTTCACGCCGCTCGCCGAGGGGCGGGTGGTGACGGTGTCGCGCCTCGTCGGTGAGGAGTTCGACCCGGCGGATCTCGATCCGTACATCGCGGGCCTGGTCGCCGTGGGGAATGTGCCGGTCGAGACGCACGATGCCCAGGAGATCGTGGTCGACGGTCGGACCGGGCGGGTGTTCAGCCTGCAGATGTACTCGCCCCGGCACGCGAGGATCCTTCCGTTCGCGCCGTCGCTGGAGGTGCTGGCGCGTTTCCTCGAGGCCGTCGACGAACTGGTCGCGCTGCGCGGGCGGTTCGCCGACCTGGTGGGGCGGAGCGGTGCCGAGGTGGTCGAGGCCGCCTCGGAGCGGTTGCTGTCCGTGTTCGCGGAGGAGGCGGCCGGGTGGGTGGACGAGATCCCGGCGTTCTGGCGCATCGCCGCGTTGATACGGCCCCTGGCTCTGATCGCCCGACCGGGCAGGGGGCTGCTGCTCGATCTGCCGACGGGGCTCATGGAGGAAGAGTTCGGGGCCGCAGAGGTCGTGCGGGTGGATCCGGCACAGTTGCCGGCCGGCCTGGAGCACGGGTCGACGCGGCGGTTCCTCGCCGAGGTCGGGTTGCCCAAGGATGGCCTCATGTTCTCGCTGGACGATGATCCCGAGACGTTGCTGGAAACACTGAGCGAGGAGCGGGAACGGCTCAGCAAGGACCCGGCCCTTCACCATCTGGGGCGTCTCGACAGGCTGCCGCCCGACGCCGACCGGCTGCTGGTGCTGGGCGGGCTGATGCACGACTTCGAGGTCGTGATCGACGGCCGCACCGGCGAGGTCCACTACGTCGAATGGGGCGCCGACACGGTGACCCCGGTGAACGCCGACATCTCGACCCTCGCCTTCACGGTGTGGATGCACAGCCGTCAGCAGAGCCTCGACAAGGAGCACCGCCTGACCGACGACTTCTACCACCAGCTCGCGGACACCATGATCGCTGCCCTCGCCTCGGTCGACCCGATCGCCTGCCTTCCCGCGAGCGGTCCGGACGACTACCGCTACTGGCCGGAGGTGTTCCACGACGAGGCGGGGGGCGTGCTGTGAGCCGTCCGCCGGCCAGGACGGTCCGCGTTTGGCCGTCTCGGACCGGGACCACGCCACCGTCCTTCCCGGTCATCCCAAGACGTACAAGGGGACGGAGCCGGGGGGAGGGGGCTGACGGCGATGCCGGCGAGCGGACTCGCGCCAGAGTGCAGGGGGGCGGTTCCGCGCATGTGGCCGGGGCGGACGGGTCCATGGCGTACGACGCGGCCGGACAGCGCATCCGCACGATCAACCGGCACGGCTCCCTGCCGTTGCTCGCTCGGACCCGGTGGGGCGCGGAGTCGCTACGGGGGTGGGCGCCGGCTGAACACCAGGGTCAGGGGCGCGCCCAGCCCTCGGCGTACCGCCTGAGGGCCGACTCGGCGCAGAAGTGTCGTCCGGATGGGGCCGTCGTCCGGAGGTGCCGGGGTGATGCCGCGCGGGCGGTTGGCCCGCGTCGCGCCCTTCCCGTCACCTCGTCGCCGCGGCGACGGACGGAACGGCGCGTGCGGTGCGTGAGACCGACGCGCCAGGGCTGGACGGCGCCGTGCTGCCACGGGGCGCCCGCCTGCGCCGCCGTCCCGAGCGCATACGGATGTGAGCGGCGGCGTCTGCCGGCCGCGGCGGAGCGGATCAGGCGTTGGGGCGCTTGCCGTGGTTGGCGCCCTTCTTCTTACGGGCGCGGCGCTTGTTTCCTCGCTTCGACATGGTGCGTACCTCCATCGCCAGTCTAGGTTCCGTCCATGCGTCGCGCAGCGGACACCGAACCGCGCATGCGACGGAGCGCACCTTCGTGGGACGGCCGTGCGCCCTGCCTGGGCGGTTCCACGGAGCGGGACTCTGCCCGGGGGAAACCGGCGGGAGACCAGGAGGCGACATGGCTCGTACACAGTCCAAGTGCGGCGCGCGCACCAAGCACGGTGGGCGCTGCCGGCGGCTCGCCATGGTGGGGGCCTCGCGGTGCAACCTGCACCGGGGGGACTGGGCGACCTACACGATCGAGCGGGACAGGGAGCGGGAGAAGGGGAGGGCGCGCAAGCGGCCGAAGCGGTGACCCCGGGGCACGGGCGGGCGCACACTGGGGGCATGTGCCGCAGCATCAAGACCCTCCGCCCGCCCGTGCTCCCCACCGAGGCCACCGAGGAGGACATCCGCGCCGCAGCTCTGCAGTACGTACGCAAGGTGTCCGGCTTCCGCGCGCCCGCCGCGCACAACCGCGAGGTCTTCGAACAGGCCGTGGACGAGGTCGCCGAGGCGACCCGGCGGCTGCTCGACGGACTCGAGGTCCGGGGCGTCGCCCGGGCGGGGCAGCGCTAGGGTCTTTCGTTTGGATCAGGCTGGATCAGGGAGTGGCGTCTGGTGCCGTGCATCGCAAGGCGGAGGTGGGGGTCCCCCGCCGAAGGCA
>NZ_JBEPEL010000150.1:0-6494 GCF_040300825.1 Streptomyces sp. NPDC000229 | reverse complement strand
CCTCGGGGCCGGCGGCCCTGGGTCACGTGTAGGGGGAACCGTTGCAGCGCCGCCGACCCCTGCGGGGACGACCCGGCGGCCGACCGGCTCTACATCCTTTCCACTCTTCTCGGTCTGACATGGCGTGAGATCCTGCCGCTCTGGCTGACCATGGCTCTTTTGGCTCGTGAGCTGATGCTGCTGGTGATGGTGGGAATCCTCCGCCGGCACGGGTATCCGCCGCCGCAGGTGAACTTCCTGGGCAAGGCGGCGACGTTCAACTTGATGTACGCGTTCCCGCTCCTCCTGCTCAGTGACGGCAGTGGTTGGCTTTCGTCACTCGCTGAAGTTTTCGGGTGGGCGTTCGCCGGATGGGGTACAACACTCTATTGGTGGGCAGGGATCCTGTATGTGGTCCAGGTCCGCCGACTTGTCAAGGCGGACACCGTGGCCGATTGAACCCGACTGTCCGGTGCAGTGCAGTCATTGCCAGTGCCTGTTTGTTGTGAGCGGACCACTGTCCCGGACGGGTGAAGTCGGCTTGACCGTCGTCTCTGCAAGGAGGACGCTTCCGACATGAAGGCCGTCGTAATGGCCGGTGGCGAAGGAACCCGACTTCGCCCCATGACCTCGAGCATGCCCAAGCCGCTCCTGCCGGTGGCCAACCGGCCGATCATGGAGCACGTGCTACGGCTGCTCAAGCGGCACGGGCTCAATGAGACCGTCGTGACCGTGCAGTTCCTCGCCTCACTCGTAAAGAACTATTTCGGTGACGGTGAAGAGCTCGGCATGGAACTGACCTATGCCAATGAGGAGAAGCCACTCGGTACTGCGGGGAGTGTCAAGAACGCAGAAGAGGCACTCAAAGACGATGCCTTTCTCGTCATCTCCGGTGATGCCCTCACTGATTTCGATCTGACCGACCTCATCGCGTTCCACAAGGAAAAGGGCGCGATGGTCACGGTGTGCCTGACCCGCGTACCGAACCCGCTGGAGTTCGGCATCACCATCGTGGACGAGGAAGGGAAGGTGGAGCGCTTCCTGGAGAAGCCCACCTGGGGCCAGGTCTTCTCCGACACGGTCAACACCGGTATCTACGTCATGGAGCCCGAGGTCTTCGACTACGTCGAAGCGGATGTTCCGGTCGACTGGTCCGGTGACGTGTTCCCGCAGCTCATGAAGGAAGGCAAGCCGATCTACGGCTATGTCGCCGAGGGCTACTGGGAGGACGTCGGCACCCACGAGAGCTACGTCAAGGCGCAGGCCGACGTGCTCGAGGGGAAGGTGGACGTCGAACTCGACGGCTTCGAGATCTCTCCCGGTGTGTGGGTCGCCGAGGGTGCCGAGGTGCACCCGGACGCCGTTCTCCGAGGGCCTCTCTACATTGGCGACTATGCCAAGGTCGAGGCCGGTGTGGAGATCCGCGAACATACTGTCGTCGGCTCGAACGTGGTCGTGAAGAGCGGCGCTTTCCTGCATAAAGCGGTTGTTCACGACAACGTCTACATCGGGCAGCACAGCAACCTTCGTGGCTGTGTGATCGGCAAGAACACCGACATCATGCGGGCCGCTCGGATCGAGGACGGCGCCGTGATCGGTGACGAGTGCCTCGTCGGTGAAGAATCGATCGTTCAGGGCAATGTCCGCGTCTATCCGTTCAAGACCATCGAGGCCGGCGCGTTCGTCAACACCTCGGTGATCTGGGAGTCGCGTGGGCAGGCGCATCTCTTCGGGGCGCGCGGTGTCTCCGGGATCCTGAACGTCGAGATCACGCCGGAGCTGGCGGTACGGCTGGCGGGGGCGTACGCGACGACGCTGAAGAAGGGGGCCACGGTCACCACTGCTCGTGACCACTCCCGAGGCGCGCGGGCGCTCAAGCGTGCCGTGATCTCGGCGCTGCAGGCCAGCGCCATCGACGTACGCGACCTGGAGAACGTGCCGCTGCCCGTCGCGCGGCAGCAGACGGCGCGGGGAAGCGCCGGCGGCATCATGATCCGGACGACGCCGGGTGTGCCCGACTCGGTGGACATCATGTTCTTCGACGAGCGGGGCGCCGACCTGTCGCAGGCGGGGCAGCGGAAGCTGGACCGGGTCTACGCACGCCAGGAGTACCGGCGGGCGTTCCCGGGCGAGATCGGAGACCTGAGCTTCCCCTCCAGCGTCTTCGACTCGTACACCGGGTCCCTGCTGCGGAATGTCGACACGTCCGGGGTCGCCGACGCCGGCCTCAAGGTCGTTGTCGACGCCTCCAACGGAAGCGCCGGGCTCGTGCTGCCCAGCCTTCTCGGGCGGCTCGGGGTGGACTCGCTGACGATCAACCCCGGTCTGGACGAGTCGCGGCCCACCGAGTCCGCAGAGTCCCGCCGTGCGGGGCTGGTGCGGCTCGGGGAGATAGTGGCGTCGGCGCGTGCGGCGTTCGGGGTGCGGTTCGACACGGTCGGCGAGCGGCTGTCGCTCGTCGACGAGCGCGGCCGGATCATCGAGGACGACCGGGCACTCCTCGTGATGCTGGACCTGGTGGCCGCCGAGCGGCGCAGCGGGCGCGTGGCGCTGCCGGTGACGACCACCAGGATCGCCGAGCAGGTCGCGGCGTACCACGGCACGCAGGTGGACTGGACGACGACGTCTCCGGACGACCTGACCCGGGTCGGGCGCGAGGAGTCGACGATCTTCGGTGGCGATGGCCGCGGTGGGTTCATCGTTCCCGAGTTCAGCAGCGTCTTCGACGGTACGGCGGCGTTCGTGCGGCTGATCGGGCTGGTGGCGCGTACACAGCTCACCCTCAGCCAGATCGACGCGCGCATTCCGCGGGCGCATGTGCTGAAGCGGGACCTGGCGACGCCGTGGGCCGTCAAGGGCCTGGTGATGCGGCGGGTCGTGGAGGCGGCCGGGGACCGGCACGTGGACACGACCGACGGCGTCCGCGTCGTCGAGGCCGACGGCCGCTGGGTGATGGTGCTGCCCGACCCGGCGGAGGCCGTCACCCATCTGTGGGCGGAGGGTCCGGACGACGCGTCCGCGCAGGCACTGCTGGACGAGTGGGCGGCCGTGGTGGACAGCGCGGGCCGCTGACGCCGACGTGAAACGGTGTGCCGGGAGGTGCCGCACGGCGCCTTCCGGCACACCGGTGGGGCCATTCGGCGGTAGCCCCTCCGACGTGCGACGATGTGCGGCATGTCGCAGCAGCCCCCCGTTCGGAGCACCGGCTCCCCGCCTTCTCGTCCCGACGCGTCCATGTCGCTGCTGACCAATGTGATGGACCACGCGCTCGACGACGGGTACGCGGAGGCCTCGGCCCGCAGGGCCGCCGAGGGCGGCGGCCTGCCCCGTACGCTGCGCGCGAAGCTGGGGCTGGCGGCCGGCCTCGTCCTGGCCGCGCTGGTGGTCACGCTCGGTGCCGCCCAGGCGCAGATATCGGCACCGGTGGTGGCGAAGGAGCGCGAGGAGCTCATCGACCGCATCGAGTCCGAGACGTCGGCGGCGGACCGCCTCGAGAAGGAGATCGAGGGGCTGCGCGCAGAGGTGGGGGAGCGGCAGCGCAAGGCGCTGGAACAGCACGGTGGGGACCAGGGGCAGCTCGTCGCGCTGCTGTCGGGGGCGACGCCGGTCCACGGGCCGGGCGTCAAGCTCGTCGTCGACGACGCCAAGGACACCGACGCGGGTGGCGGCGGGCCGCGGGAGAGCAGTGGCTTCGCCGATACGGGCCGGGTCCGCGACCGTGACATGCAGCGGGTCGTCAACGGGCTGTGGCAGGCGGGTGCGGAAGCCATCGCCATCAACGGGCAGCGTCTGACCGCCCTGTCGGCGATCCGCGCGGCGGGCGACGCCATACTGGTCGACAACAAGCCGCTGGTGCCGCCGTACACGGTGCTGGCGGTAGGGGACGGAAAAAAGCTGAGCACCACGTTCCAGGACAGTGCCGACGGGCAGTACCTGCACGTGCTGCAGGAGAACTACGGTATCCGCACCAGCATTTCGGACCAGGGCGAGGTGCGTCTGCCGGCTGCGCCGAGCCTGATCGTACGTACAGCACAGCCGGGCAACGCCGGAACCGGAACGGGTGACGGGCAGGGCACGGCCGACACTGGGAAGGGCACATCTTGATCGCCGTACTGGGCCTCGTCGTGGGAGTCGTGGTCGGACTGTTCATCCGGCCCGAGGTGCCGGCGGTGGTCGAGCCCTATCTGCCGATCGCTGTCGTGGCCGCCCTGGACGCCGTCTTCGGCGGCTTGCGGGCCATGCTCGACGGGATCTTCGTCGACAAGGTCTTCGTCGTCTCCTTCCTGTCGAACGTCGTCGTGGCCGCGTTGATCGTGTTCCTCGGCGACAAGCTGGGCGTCGGCGCACAGCTCTCCACCGGTGTGGTGGTCGTGCTCGGCATCCGGATCTTCTCCAACGCCGCCGCCATCCGGCGGCACGTGTTCCGGGCGTGAGGCCGATGAGCAACGAAGAGACACCGAACCCTGCACCCGACCCCACTGCTGCCCCAACGTCGCGGCCGGAGCCGCAGACCGGTCGGCAGAGGCTGATCGCGGGCCTGTGGCCGCCGCGCGTCACACGGGCGCAACTCATCGTGGCCGTGCTGCTGTTCGGGCTGGGTCTGGGCCTGGCCATCCAGGTCCGTTCGACCAGCGACACCGGTGCCCTGCGGGGCGCGCGCCAGGAGGACCTGGTGCGCATCCTGGACGAGCTCGACGACCGTACGCAGCGCCTGGAGGACGAGAAGGCGCGCCTGGAGGACCAGCGCACGGAGCTGGAGACCAGTTCCGACCAGGCGGAGGAGGCGCGCAAGCAGACGCTGGAGAAGGAGCGGCAGCTGGGGATCCTGGCCGGTACCGTGGCGGCCCAGGGGCCCGGCATCACGCTCACCATCGGCGACGGCGCCGGTGCGGTCGAGTCCGACATGCTGCTCGACGCGATCCAGGAACTTCGGGCGGCGGGCGCGGAAGCGATCCAGGTGAATGGCGTCCGGGTCGTCGCCGACTCGTACTTCTCCGGTGACGCGGGAGAGATAGAGGTGGACGGCAAGAGGATCGAGGCACCGTACCGCTTCAAGGTCATCGGGAAGCCGCAGGACCTCGAACCGGCGCTGAACATCCCGGGGGGCGTCGTGCAGACGCTGGAGAAGGAGCAGGCCACAGCCACGGTCGCGCGGTCGCAGAAGATCGTCGTTGACGCCTTGCGACCGGCGGAGCGGCCTGACTACGCTCGGTCGTCATCGCAGTGAGGCGGGGGTACATGGGGGACACGCGGCCAGGGGCCGTCTTCGGTGGCAGGCCGGACCGGGGAGCGGGGTCCGGGGTACGGGGACGTAGGGAAACCGGAAGACGGGTGCCAGGACGTGAGGTTGCGGGGGGTCGGCGCATCACACATGTGGTGCGTGATGGAAACTGTCCGGAGGATACGGACGTTGTGATGGTGTCCGGGTCGGCAGGTGTGTTCATTCAGGGTTCGTCCTGCCCCACGGGCGGGTCTGTTTCGTTCAAGGGGAATCGCCCGTGAAGTTGTTTGCGAAGTTGTTCGGAAAGAGCGCACGCGAGGACGGCAGCAACACTGCCAAGCATCGCGTGTCGCGCCATGGCCAGACCGAGGAGCAGAGCGGCGAGCGCCCGCTCTTCCGTGATGAGGTCGCGGGCCCGGGTGGTGACATTCCGGGGGCCCAGGGCGCGTCTGTTGACCCTGCCGGTCCCGGCCGCATAGGTTTCGGGGAACCATCAACCTCGAGTACGGGTGGAGGGTTTACGCCCGACCCGTACGCGACGAGCGCCCACGCGGGCCAGCCGCGGCAGGAGGATTCGTCCATGCCGGTGTGTACGAGGTGCGGGCACCGCAACGCCGAGGCGAGCCGGTTCTGCTCCAACTGCGGTGCGCCGCTGCGCGGGGGTGCCCCCGCCGAGCGCGCGTCCGAGACGACGTCGACGATCTCGATCTCCGGCCTGGAGGCGTACGACTCCGAGGTCACCGGCCAGACGCAGCTGCCGTCGCTGTCTCCCGAGGCTCAGGCGGCCGTCGAGGCGCTGCCGCTCGGTTCGGCGCTCCTGGTGGTGCGGCGCGGTCCGAACTCGGGCAGCCGCTTCCTGCTCGACAGCGACCTGACCACGGCCGGGCGCCACCCGCAGAGCGACATCTTCCTGGACGACGTGACCGTGTCGCGACGTCACGTGGAGTTCCGCAGGTCGCCCGACGGCAGCTTCACCGTCTCCGACGTCGGCAGCCTCAACGGCACCTACGTCAACCGGGAGCGGATCGACTCGGTTCCGCTGTCGAACGGCGACGAGGTGCAGATCGGCAAGTACCGGCTGGTCTTCTACGCGAGCCAGCGGGGCGTGTGACCCGGCAGGGGAGGCCCATGCTGCGAACCACGACGGGCGGTGCCGGCAACGGCACCGCCGGCGCGGCCGATCAGCTGGTGAGCATCGGGACGGTGCTCAATCAGCTGCGTGAAGAGTTTCCCGAGGTCACGATCTCCAAGATCAGGTTCCTGGAGGCGGAGGGGCTCGTCGAGCCGCAGCGGA
>NZ_JBEPEL010000149.1:0-6498 GCF_040300825.1 Streptomyces sp. NPDC000229 | reverse complement strand
TTGCTGGGCTCGTGACGCCTGGACACCGCACCTCGCGGCGTTGTCGTCGGTCGCCCATGCTCCGCAGTGGCTCCTCCCCCTGCCTTCGGCGGGGGGACCCCCTCCTCCGCCTTGCGATGCACGGCACCAGACGCCACTCCCTGATCCAGCCTGATCCAAACGAAAGACCCTGGCCCGCGAGGGCAACGAGGCGGGCAAACCCCCATGGGTCGTGTGCGCTGAAGACGGTGACCTCGTCTGCGCGGCCGCTACGGCGACGCCGTGCGCGGTCGGGCGTCCCGGCCCCCTACAGCGGCTGGACGACCTCGTCGGAGGGAGGTGGAGGCGGTGGGGTTCCGTCGCCGAACGGGCGGCCGCCCAGCTCCTCACGGTGGTGCGGGGCCCGCCAGCCACGCAGGTCCGGGCCCCGTGGCACGATCCGCGTCGGATTGATGTCCTGGTGGACCACGTAGTAGTGCCGCTTAATGTGGTCGAAGTCCACTGTGTCGCCGAAGCCGGGCGTCTGGAACAGATCCCGTGCGTACGCCCACAGGACCGGGTCCTCGGTGAGCTTGTTGCGGTTGCACTTGAAGTGACCGTGGTAGACGGCGTCGAACCGGACGAGCGTGGTGAACAGCCGGACATCGGCCTCGGTGATCGTGTCGCCCACCAGGTAGCGCTGCCCGGCCAGGTGCTCCGACACCTGGTCCAGCCGGGCGAACAGCCGCGCGTACGCCGCGTCGTAGGCCTCCTGGCTCTTGGCGAACCCGGCCTTGTACACGCCGTTGTTGACGTCCTGGTAGATGCCCTCCATCCGCTCGTCGATCTCGTCCCGCAACGCCTCCGGGTAGAGGTCCGGCGCGCCCTCGCGGTGCAGGGCCCGCCATTCGGTGGACAGGTCCAGGGTGATGCGCTGGTAGTCGTTGGTCACGAGCCGGCCGCTCGGTACGTCGACGATCGCCGGAACGCTCACGGGGCCGTCGTAATCCTTCTCCCTGGCCTGGTACGCCTCGCTCAGGAACCCGATGCCCAGGACCGGGTCCCGGTCGTCCGGGTCCAGGGTGAAGCGCCAGCTCCGCTCGTCCTGCACCGGATCGGCGACGGCCACGGACACGGCCTCCTCCAGGCCCAGCAGCCGCCGCACCACCAGCGAACGGCTCGCCCAGGGGCACGCACGGCTGACGACGAGCCGGTACCGCCCGGCCTCGACCGGCCAGCCGTCCCTGCCGTCGGCGGTGATCCGGTCCGCGAAACGGCTCGCGGACCGCGTGAACTCGGTGGAATCGCGCACGGCGCCCGCCCTTCCTGGCGATGGAGACGACGGAAGACGTGCGGTCGGGTACCCGCCCCGGGCCGGGTGTCACTCCTTGCGCCGGCCGTGGTCCCGAGCCTCGTCGGGGAAAGGCAACGGGCGGCAGGCATCCGTCCACGACCGAACACCGCGCCCGGTGGACCCAGGGTCTTTCGTTTGGATCAGGCTGGATCAGGGTGCGGTGTCCAGGCGTCACGAGCCCAGCAAGATCCGAACGAGAGGCCCTAGCCGTCCGCCTGGGCACGCAGCGCGCTCGGACGGCCGCGGCGGCGGCGCGCTCCGGGGTGGAAGACCAGCATGATCAGCCGGGACCCGGGGGCCGCCAGCGGCTGGGCGGCGCACATGGTCACCCACCCTTGGCCCAGGGTCGGGTGGGTGAACGGGCGCTCGTCACCGTCGAGGTGGCTGTAGGCACTCGCCGACTCGTAGAGGGGAGCCGCCACCGGGTCGGCCAGGACGTCCTGCTCGATGGCGCACAGGGTCTTGTCGGACGGGTCGGCGGCGAGCGCGACGCGCAGCTGGGGGAGCACCACCGGCGCCCACGCGGTCTCCCAGTCGGTCAGGACGGTGCGGGCGTCCGGTTCGACGGTCATCCACCGCATGGCGTTGGCAGGGACCCGGCGGCCGGGGAAGAGTCCCTCGAAAAGGCCGTTGTGGGCCAGCACGTTCCACGAACGGTCGTTGATGTAGGCCGGGTGGGAGACGCAGGCGAGGATCTCCTCCCACACGGCCGGGACCTCCTCGCCGGAGCGGAAGTCGAGCGGGCGGGGCGGATCCTGGCCCAGCGCGTACCGCCACAGCGCGATCCACTCCTGCTCGTTCATCCGGAACAGCCGCGCCACGTCCTGGAGGAGGTCGACCGGGGGGTTCGGGTAACGGCCGGACTCCAGGCGGCCGTAGGTGTCCGGGGCGCGGTGCAGGATCTGGTCGATCTGCGCCTGGGACAGCCCGCGAGCCCGCCTGCCCTGCCGTGTGGGACGCGACAGGCCCTGGCTCTCCGGCGTGATCGACGCCCGGCGCTCACTGAGCAGGAGACGCAGTGCAAGCTTGTCCATGACGCTTTCTTCCCCCAGGGGGCGGCCGCCGGTTGTGCCGTGGCCGCCGTGGTGTGCCGCGGACCGATCCGGGAAAACAGCCCGGAAGGGCCACACCGGTACGCTGGCCCGTCGTACGTCAGCGATCAAGCGTCCGCGTGGTGCGTACATGCGCACGGCGCACACACGCAGGCGTAAACGGGGGCGAGAAGGATGGACGAGGACTATTCCGCGCGCGCCGGTTCCGGCGCCGGCGTCGACGGGCGGGAGGGTCTGTCGGCTGCCGCCAAGGCGTTGTACGCCGGGATCACCAGGGGCGAGTCCGTCGGCCCGGCGGACGGCCCCGCACTGCGGGAACTGCTGGCCTGGCACCTGGTCGCCGTCGACCCCGACCGGCCCGAGGCGCCGATCGCCCTGGACCCCCAGGAGGCGGGCCGGCGCCGGCTCGACGAAGGGCTGCGCGAACTGGCCGCCCGGGCGGCCGGCGTGGCGGCCGTGCCCGGTGTCGCCGACGAGCTCGCCCTGCACTTCGAGCGCGCCAAGTGGCGTTCCGGCTCGGGCAGCGAGTTCCTCGCCGAGGCCGAACAGGTCGGCGCCCGGATCGGCGAGGCTGTCAGCCAGGCCGAGACCGAGCTGCTGACCGCCCAGCCGCTCGGCCCGCGGGGCGCCGACGCCATGGAGGCCGCACTCTCCCGCGACGCCCGCGCCCTGGCCCGCGGCGTGAGCGTACGGACCCTGTACCGGGACGGCGAACGGGACGACCCGGCGACCCGTGACCGGGTGACCCGGCTGACCGCCCGGGGCGCCCGGTTCCGTACGCTGGCCGCGCCCTTCCAGAGCTGCGTCGTCGTCGACCGGCGCCAGGCGTTCATCCCCGACCACGTGGTCGGCTCCAGCCCCACGCACACCGCCTGGCATGTGATGGACCGGGCGCTGGTGGCGTTCATCGCCGAGGGCTTCGAGGACGCGTGGCGCCGCGCCGACATCTGGCACGGCGACCCCCGGAGAGCCACCCCCGACGGCCGGGCCGGGCTGACGCACCGTCAGCGCGAGATCCTCATCGACACGGCGGCCGGAGTCGACCAGCGCATCACCGCCCGGCGCCTGAGCATCGGGCTGCGCACCCTGACCAAGGAGCTCGGAGTGCTGCGCGCCCGCTGGGGCGCCCCCACCCTCGCGGCGCTCTCCTACCAGTGGGCCCTGTCCGCCGAGCGCCGGCGGATGGCGGACGAGCCGGCCGGGCCCGGGGAGTGACGATCCGGCCAGTCGGCCCCCGTGCGGAGGCCCGGCGATGGCCGAGGTTTTTCACCGAAGAAGCATCAGAAGAAATCCCCGGAGGATTGCTGCATCCTGGACGGGTTGATCGGCTTGCCCTCCGGGCGCCGGCCGGTCCACGAAACCGCTATTACGGGGGGCGTTGTCCGCGCCTCATGCCAGAAACGGGCAACGCAGGGCACGGGCAGCGTGTCCTGCCGGGCATCGCGTGGATACCGCAAGGTCGAGCCAGGGCCTTCCGGGCCGCCACACCGGATCATCGGTACGTCCCCCGTGATAGGGCGGCCTCAACTCGCCTTCCCAGCAGCGCGCCTCCACCCGCCGGTGCCGGCCCGTCTTGGGCGCCCTCCGCACCGCCCACGGAGACGGCCGCTCCGCCGTCGGCGGCTCCCAGCCCCGACGGCCCGGACCTCGCGGAGACCGGCTCGTCCAGTACCCGGCCCGTCATCGACGGCACCGCGGTGGCCGTGGTCCTGGCCCGCCCTCCCACCTGTACAGGAGGCCGGGGCGAAGTCCCGATCTTTGTGGCTTCTGCCAGTACGACGGCGTGCCGGGACCCGTAGAGACTGCCAGCCAGAGGTCGCGGCGTGTCCCGGGAGACGGCGCCGCGGCCAAGGCATGTCGACGCACGGGGAGGACTGCACGATGAGTGCGCAGCAGTATGACGAGATCGGTGAGGCCTACGAGGGGTTCAAGGCCCTGCCGCTGGAGCAGTACGTGGTGGTGCCCGGCTTCCTGGCGATGGTCGGGGACGTGCGCGGCAAGTCGGTCCTCGACCTGGCCTCCGGCACAGGCTTCTACAGCAGGGAGTTCAAGCGGCGCGGCGCCACGGAGGTGCTCGGAATCGACATCTCCAGTGAAATGGTCGCCGTGGCACAGGGTTTGGAGGAGCGCGACCCGCTCGGGGTGCGCTACGAGGTGGGTGACGTGGCCGAACTGCGGCCCTTGGAGCAGCGCTTCGACATCGTCCTGGGGGTCCAGCTGCTCAACTACGCGGAGGACATCGCCACCACGGAGCGGATGTGCCGCAATGCGCACCGGAGCCTGAAGCCCGGCGGCGAGTTCTTCCTGCTCAACCAGTCGCCCGACTTCCGCTTCGACGGGCCGACCCCGGAGAGGTACGGCTTCCGCAGCGAGCTCACCGGTGCGGAGGTGGAGACGGGACCGCAGGTCCGCACCACGGCGCTGCTCGACCCGCCGGTCTCGTTCGTCGCCAACCTCCCGCGCCGCGAGGTCTACGAGAAGTGCCTGCGGGCAGCCGGATTCACCGAGGTGACCTGGGTCCCGCTGACGGTGTCGGAAGCGGGCATGCGCGAGTTCGGGGAGGACTTCTGGGCGGACTTCCACGCCAACCCCCCGCTGGAAATGCTGCGCTGCCGCGCCTGACGACCCACCGGACATCCCGGTGGCCCGCCCCCGAGTGCGCCCGAACAGGGGCCGGGCCGCCGGAAGTCGGTCCCGGCCGCTCAGTGTGGCCTTGCCGCGTTGCCGTGGGGGCGCGGGGGCGCGGCGCGCATGGTGAGGCCCGGCGACCGGCACGGCTGGTGGTGGCGGACCAGGAATCGGCTGTGCCACGGGACTTGCGGGACACCCGCACAGCGCGTTCCGGAGACGCCTTGGGTCACGCCTTGGGTGATGCCACCCTCGGCGACGGCCGCGCCAACGTGTCGGTACGCGTGGCCGGGGACAGGAAGGGGACTGCCGGCTTCCGTGCGGCGGCGCACGGAAGCCCGCGCCCGGGACCGGCCGCGTCGCCGTCACCCCTCGACCGGCGCCTCACGCGTACGGGTCCAGGTGAGCAACTGCTCGGCCGGCCAGGTGTTGATCACCCGGTCGGTGGGTACGCCGCACTCCTCGGCCCGCGCGCAGCCCAGGATCTGCCAGTCCAGCTGCCCCGGCGCGTGTGCGTCGGTGTCCACCGCGAAGAACACCCCGGCCTCCACGGCCTGCCGCAGCAGCCGCCGCGGCGGATCCAGGCGTTCCGGGCGACTGTTGATCTCCACCGCCGTCCCCGACTCGGCGCACGCGGCGAAGACCCGCTCCGCGTCGAACTGCGACTCCGGCCGTCTCCCGCCCACCAGCCGGCCCGTGCAGTGCCCCAGCACGTCCACCAGCGGATTGCTCACGGCCCTCACCATCCGCCGGGTCATCGCCGGGGCGTCCATCCGCAGCTTGGAGTGGACCGAGGCGACCACCACGTCCAGCCGGTCCAGCAACTCGTCCTCCTGGTCGAGCGAGCCGTCCAGCAGGATGTCGCACTCGATGCCCGTCAGCAGCCGGAACGGCGCCCAGGTCTCGTTCAGCTCCGCCACCACGTCCAGCTGCTCCCGCAGCCTCTCCGCCGACAGGCCGCGGGCCACCGTCAGCCGGGGCGAATGGTCGGTCAGCACCGCCCACTCATGGCCCAGCGCCGCCGCGGCCCGCCCCATGGCGTCGATCGGGCTGCCGCCGTCCGACCAGTCGGAGTGCAGGTGGCAGTCGCCGCGCAGCGCCGCCCGCAGCGCCGTACCCCGCTCCGGCGCGTCCCCCGCCTCGCTCTCCAGCCGCGCCAGATACGCGGGTACGTCACCGGCCAGCGCCTCCCGCACCACCTGTGCGGTCTTGGGACCGACGCCCTTCAGCTGCTCCAGGGTCCCGGCCCGCGCCCGCTCGGCCGCCTCGCCCTCGCCCAGCGCCGACAGCGCCGCCGACGCGGTACGGAACGCCTTCACCCGGTACGTCGGCGCCTGCGACCGCTCCAGCAGGAAGGCGATCCGGTCCAGTGCCTCGACGGGGTCCATCGCATGTGCCTCCTCGGCTAGGTCGTGTCTTTCGGATCTTGCCGGGCTCGCGAGCCCTGGCACGCGCATCTGCTGCGTTGTCGTCGGTCGCCAATGCTCCGCAGTGGCTCCCTCCTCC
>NZ_JBEPEL010000148.1:0-6580 GCF_040300825.1 Streptomyces sp. NPDC000229 | reverse complement strand
CCTGCCTCGACCCCGGCGCGCACGTGCGCGCGGAACGCGTCGAGGTCGAGCGCGCCATCGGGTCCGTACGCGGTGAACGCGGCCGGGCGACGGCAGGCCGCGATCCGGCGCTCGCGGTGGTCGCGGCCGCGTACGCCGCCGGACGCAGCCGCCGCCCGGCGCTGGAGCCTCGTCGCCGCCGCCCGCGACGAGGGGTATCCCGCCCCGCGCCGCCACCGTCGCTGACCGGCACCGCCGTCACATGGAGCGCATCCGGTTGATCTCGGCCGTCTGCTGGGCGATCACGTCGTTGGCCATCTCCTCCACCTGGACGTTGTTCCCTTGCGACAGCACCTCGCCGGCCATGGTCACCGCCCCTTGGTGATGGGTGATCATCAGCTTCAGGAACAGTTCGTCGAACGCCTCACCGCGCGCGGCCCGCAACTGGTCCAACTGGGCCTCGGTGGCCATACCGGGCATCGTGCCGTGGTCATGGCCCGTGTGGGGCCGGGGCCCACCGTTGTTTTTCAGCCACCCCCGCATCGCGCCGATCTCCGGCTGCTGCGCCGCCGCTATGCGCGCGGCGACCTGCTTCACCTGCGTGGATACCGCGTGCTTGGCCGCGAGCGCGGTCATCTCCAGCGCCTGGCCATGGTGGACGATCATCATCTGCGCGTACATGAAGTCCGCCGCGTTCGGGGTGTCACGCGGGACCGCCCGGCGCGCCTCCTCCGGTGACAGCGTCCGCGCGGGCTCGCCGGGCTTCCCCGGTGCCACCACCGCCGGGCCGCCACTCCCGTCGGCCGCCCTGGTCTGCGGTTCCGTCCCGCTCCCCGAGGGCTCCGACTCGCACGCCGACAGGGCGAGCAGGGCGGTCAGGACGGCCGCCGCCGCGACGCTTGCGCTGCGCTTGAACACGAAGACCTCCAGGGGCACGTGGAATGGCTGGGACCGCCGCTGCGCTCGGGCACGTTCATTAAGTCTCTGTTGCCATCTATTGAGATGTGCATGCAAAGGAAGATACTGCCGGGGTCCATCACCCGTTCACCTTCGAACGGAGACAAGGGAGGGACGACGCAGTGACCCCGTTGCGCACCACTCACGTGCGACGCAGACGTCTGGGCGTGGCCACCGCCGCGGCCGGGCTCCTCGCGGCACTCCTGACGGCCGGACCCGCGGCCGCCGTACCCGACCCCGGAGACGCCCCCGCCCCACAGGGCACGGTCTCCTCGCAGGAACAGGCGGAAGCCCGCGCGGCGATCCAGGCCGGTGACATACCCGGCGTGGACGAAATCGTCCACAGCGACAACATCACCCACCTCGCCAATGTCCCGCGCGAGGCGTTCACCGGCATCAACTCGGACCTGGCCTTCCAGGGCAGGTACGCCTTCGCGGGCAACTACGACGGCTTCCGGATCTTCGACATCAGCAACCCCGCGTCCCCGAAGACCGTCGCCCAAGTCCTCTGTCCCGGTTCCCAGAACGACATCTCCGTCTCCGGCAACCTCCTCTTCCTCTCCACGGACTCCTCTCGCAGCGACAACTCCTGCAACAGCACCACGCAGCCCGCGACCGAGAAGTCCTCCTGGGAGGGCATGAAGATCTTCGACATCAGCGACAAGCGGAACCCCACGTACGTCGCCGCTGTCGAGACCGCCTGCGGCTCGCACACGCACACCCTCGTGCCGGAACGCAGGAACGTCTACGTCTACGTGTCCTCGTACTCGCCGCGCGCCGAGTTCCCCGACTGCCGGCCGCCGCACGACGGCATCTCGATCATCAAGGTGCCGCGCAAGGCCCCGGAGAAGGCCGAGATCGTGAACTTCCCGGTGCTCTTCCCGGGCGAGGGCCCCGACGGCGGCGGCAACCCGGGCGCGCCCACCAACCCGGGCGTCTCCAAGACCACCGGCTGCCACGACATCACCGTGCTGCCGTCCAAGGACCTGGCGGCCGGCGCCTGCATGGGCGACGGCATCCTGTTCTCCATCGAGGACCCGGAGAACCCGAAGGTCATCGACCAGGTGCAGGACAACGTCAACTTCGCCTTCTGGCACTCCGCGACCTTCAACCAGAAGGCCGACAAGGTCGTCTTCACCGACGAGCTGGGCGGCGGGGGCGCCGCCACCTGCAACGAGGCCACCGGCCCCCACCGTGGCGCCGACGGCATCTACGACATCGTCGGCAAGGGCGACAAGCGCAAGCTCGTCTTCCGCAGCTACTACAAGATCGACCGCCACCAGGCGGACACCGAGAACTGCGTCGCGCACAACGGCTCGCTCATCCCGGTCAAGGGCAGGGACCTCATGGTCCAGGCCTGGTACCAGGGCGGCGTCTCGGTGTGGGACTTCACGGACTCCGCCAGGCCCAAGGAGATCGCCTACTTCGAGCGCGGCCCGCTCAGCACCGAGAAGCTGGTCGGCGGGGGCTCCTGGTCGGCGTACTACTACAACGGCCACATCTATTCGAACGACATGGTCAAGGGCTTCGACGTGCTCAAGCTCGACGACCGCCGCACCGACCCGGCGAAGCGGGTGCGGATGCACGAGCTGAACGTGCAGACGCAGCCGCACTACTTTGACGATTTCGCCGATTCCGACGACTGACCAGGCGCGATCGATGTGCCGCCGGGCGGCTCCCCGTTCGGCGGCACACCGAGCTCCCAGTCCAGCCCGTACCGCTGGAACAACTCCGCACGCAGCCGCGCCGGGGCCATCGGAGCCCCCGGCAGCAGCACGGCGAAGACGGCACCCATCAACAGCGCCCGAAGGAGCGGATAGTCGGCGTCCACGTCCCGCGACCCATACCGGTCCACCGTGTCCCGCAGCACGGACGCCAGGCGCTGCTGCTCCGGCCCCTGCACGAACCCCTCCGCCTGGAGGATCCCGGCCATGTGCGTACGCATCAGCAACGGCTGCTCCACGGCGAGGTTCAGGATCGCGTCGATGGCCCGGGCCAGCCGCTCCCGCCCGTCCTCGCTGCGCGGCTCGCGCTCCAGCGCCGCTTCCAGGGTCCGGTGCATCAGCCGGTGCACCGCCGACTGGAGCAGCTGCCGCTTGCCGGGGAAGTAGTAGGACACCAGCCCGCGCGCCGAACCGGCCCGGTCCGCGATGTCGGCGAGCGTCGTCGCCTCGTACCCCCGCTCGGCCACCAGCTCGACCGTCGCCTGCAGCAGCCGCTCCCGCGAACGCCGCCGCAGCTCTTCGTTGACCGATGCGCTCCGCGGGGACATGCTTAACTCCTGCGTTGACTGGCTCACAGCCAATATACTCAGAGGCGTGCCGGTCGGACCGGGCGACGCGGGGGATCGTCCGGTCCGGTCGGCCGGTTCCGGCGTGTGCACAACCGCCGATCGTCCGGATTCCGGACGGAGTGTCTCGCGCGTGGGGCGGTGTTCAGTCCTGGTGCGTCAGGCCCCTCCCCGAGTCCCCGCGCGAGCCCCTTCGTACCGCAGTCCGGTCGTACGCCAGGACGGCGACGGCCACGACGCACGCGCCCAGCAGCCAGCCGGCCACGACGTCCGACGCCCAGTGCACACCCAGGTACAGCCGGGTCAGACCCACGCCCACCACGGAGACGGCGCCGAGGAGCAGGGCGGCGGCCCTCAGCCGCGGGCCCGCGCCCAACCGGGCCAGCAGCCACAGCAGCAGTCCGCAGGTGACCGCCGCCGTCATCGCGTGGCCCGACGGGAACGCCGCGTAGTGCGCCCAGTCCACCGGGTCCGACCACCGCGGCCGGTCCCGGCCCACCGCCGCCTTCAGCAGCTGCTGCACGGCCGAACCGAGCGCGCTCACCGCCGCCGTCCACACGGCCAGGAGCCGTTCCCCGCGCCGCCACAGCCACACCACCCCCGCCGTGACCAGCGCGCGCATCGTCCATGGATCCCACACCCAGTCGCTGAGGATCCGGTTGGCCCCGGTGAACGCCGGACTGCGGACGGCGGAGTCGTGCAGCCCGTCCGCCACGGCCCGGTCGAACGAGATCAGCGGCCCCCACTCGGCGGAGACGAGCACCAGCAGCACGGCCGTGAGGGCGCCGGACCACAGGGCGACGGCCGGGGCGGAACGGGAAGGCGTGGGGGGGAAGGTGGGGGAGCGCATGGGGTGATCCTCCCCGACCTCCGCCCGGGTATCCCCGGGTGATCGGCCACCGGCGCCGATTCCGGCCGCCCGCCCGGCCCGCCACGGGTCCCTGCGCTAACCCAGCGCTCTCAGCGCCGGCACGAACGCCACCAGGAGCGGCACCACCGGTACGAGCGCGGCGGCGGCCGTCAGGCGCAGGCGCCGCCCGGCCGTGAGGCGGGGCTCGGCGGTCAGGAGACGGTTGACGCGGTGCGGCAGCTGGGCGTCCGGCGTCGGACACGGCCCGAAGACCCCACGGTGCTCGTTCAGTTCCACCAGGGCGAGGGCGATCGTCAGCCGCCCGTACCGCTTCGACGCCACATCGTCCGCGGCCAGTTCCACCAGCCGGTGCATCTGGTCCCGGAACGCCGCGAAGACCGGGATCCGCGGGAACCCCGTGGCCAGCGCCGTCGAACAGTGCAGCAGCCAGTCGTGCCGCGCCCGCGCGTGTCCCTGCTCATGGGCGAGCACCGCATCGAGCTGATGCCCTTTCAGGCGGCGCAGCGCGGCCGTGGTGACGACGAGGCGCGGTGCCGAGCCGGGCAGCCACCAGGCGTCCGGCTGCTCGCCCTCCAGCAGTACCCAAGGCTCCGCGCCGCGCTCCTCACCGGGCAGAAGCGGTGAGCGTACGCGGAGTTCGGCGCGCCGCCGCCGGTGCCGCGCCCTGGCCCGGCGCACCTCCCGGGTGAGCATCGCCCCGGTCCACAGGCCGCCGCACGCCAGCAGCACCGCGAGAACGGCGGACCACGGCCCGTGCGCGCCCAGTTCGTACGCCTCGACCACCGCGCGCGGAGCGGGTGCGAACACATGCCCCCGCACCGCCTGCCAGGCGGCCGCCGCGCTGAACGTCATGGACAGCGCGAAGCACAGCAGTACCGCTGCCACCACGCACTGCCACACCCACAGCGCCACGACCGGCTCGCGCTCCGGCCAGTCGACCCGCGCCAGCAGACGCGGAGCCGCCACGGCGGTGACAAGGCCGAGCCCGAGCAGCGCGAGGGAGACCAGCATGCAGTCACCATATGAGCGGGGGACTACCCACTGGTATGGCCTTGGGCGTCAAGTGACGCACACCACGGAATCCGAAGCGCGGCTGCCACGGATTCCGCACCCGTCACATGGCCACCAGCATCGCCACCATGGCCAGGCCCATCGACACCCGACAGGCGAGGGCCACCTCGGGCCACGGACCGCCACGGCCCGACACAGCCGCCGACAAGGGCCCGGCCGGCACCAGGCGCACGCCCGTCGCCAGCACGTAGACGGTGTAGTACGCGAGCAGAGAACCCGTCACCAGTGGCACCCCGCCGGGCGCACCGTGCCCCCCGTGCGCCCCCGCACCGCCCCCGGCCATCGCCACCGCCATGTAGACCATGGACAGCGACCCCACCAGGTGGTGCAGGTGGTGACCGGTACCGGCCCGGACCGACCACAGCGCGCGCAGCGAGGCGGCACCGAACACCACCGCGTACAGCACCCATGCCCACTCCGGCGGTGCCACCGCCGCCGCGGGCACCGCCATCGCAGCCATCCCGAAGCCCATCAGCGCCTCGTCCAGCGCCGCCCGCCGCTCGGCGCCCGTACACCTCCTCGTCAGCGCCAGGCAGTAGGCACCCGCCCCTGCGCACAGGGCCACCAGCAGCCAGCCGGACATCGCAGGTCCGTGCACGACGTACCTCCCCCTCGACCAGACGGCTCCTGGGACGATGCCCGGACCGGAGAGGGTGCACGCGAGCGCAGGGGCGTACAGGGGGAGCGTGTACAGGGCGCGTTACGCTGCACAGCGGATCGACAGCCGTGAGGGAGAGCCATGGACACCGCACCGCCCCGGGCCGCGGACGAACTGACCTACCGCGACGCCACCGAGGCCGACGTCCCCGCACTCGTCGAGCTGGTCGAGTCGGCGTACCGGGGCGACTCCAGCCGGGCCGGCTGGACGACCGAGGCGGACATCCTGGAAGGGCAGCGCACGGACCCGGAAGGCGTCCGCGAGGTCATCGCCACGCCCGGCTCGCGCCTCCTCGTCGTCGAGCGCGGCGGCGATCTGATCGCCTGCTGCCAGCTGGAACACCGCGGTGACACCGCCTACTTCGGCATGTTCGCCGTACGCCCCGGCCTCCAGGGCGGCGGCCTCGGCAGGCGGATCATCGCGGAGGCGGAGCGGCTCGCGGTCGCCGAGTGGGGCGTGCGCGAGATGCACATGACGGTGATCTCGGTCCGGGACGAGCTGATCGCCTGGTACGAGCGGCGCGGCTACCGCCGTACCGGACGCATGACCCCGTTCCCGTACGGCGACGAGCGCTTCGGCCTGCCGCAGCGCGACGACCTCCAGTTCGAGCTCCTGGTGAAGGACCTCGCCCAGGGCCCGGCCTAGGGCCTCTCGTTCGAATCTTGCTGGGCTCGTGACGCCTGGACACCGCACCTCGCGGCGTTGTCGTCGGTCGCCAATGCTCCGCAGTGGCTCCTCCCCCTGCCTTCGGCGG
>NZ_JBEPEL010000147.1:0-6644 GCF_040300825.1 Streptomyces sp. NPDC000229 | reverse complement strand
GGATGACACGGTTATGTTCCCCTCTCCGATACGAGCATCGCGGGAGGCAGTATGCGCAGGTACGGACAGCGGCAGACCTTGGCAGGGTGTGTGCTTGCCGCCATAACCCTGATCGTCTCTGGCTGTGCAGCCGAAGGGGCGGTGCCCCCGACGGCGTCCGCACCGACGGCCGGCCGGTCGGACGGGGTATCGGCAGAGGCCTCCCCCGTGATGGCGAGACCGACGCTGACAACCGAGCAATTGAAGGCCTTGCCTTCAAGGACGGTGAAGTGCCACAGACCCGCGGCCGGGCCGTGGACGAGCCCCCTCCGGAGGACCAGTCGGTCAGCTACCCGACCTTTCCTCCCGTCTCGGATGCGTCGTGCCAAACGATGCTCGACGTCCTCGAGGCCGAGACAGCCTCCGCCTCCGTGATCCAGATCTTCAATTGGCACGACGGAATCTACCCAGGAGGCTCCACACTCGCTTCCTACGACGGCACGAAGGCGGAGCAGGCCTTCATGCAGCTACGGAAGGCGCTCACAACGTGCAAGTCCTACACAGGGACGGGCTGGACAGGGAAGTACACAGCCCAAGTCACCATGGAGGAGTACTCACTGCTTGGAGACGAGACGCTGAGCCTGCGTATCACCGGACCGACAGAGGTGGGCATGCGCAACGAGCAGTTCGTGATCGTACGAGTGGGCAATACGACCGCGGCGTTCAGCTCGATGGACGTGGACCGCCCTGCCGAGTTCCCTCGTGAGCTCATCAACCGGCAGGTAGAACGACTCAGCAACTCCCCACTTCGCTAGGACCTGTCGTCAAAGTGATCTTGATTGGCGGATCATAGTGGGGTGATACGCCGCCACGAACTGTCTGATGCCGAGTGGGATCTGATACATCCATTGCTGCCCCGGCCCGCGCTGGGGCGGCCACGACTGGACGACCGGATGGTCCTCAACGGGATCGTGTGGAAGTTCCGGGCCGGGGTAGCCTGGCGGGACGTGCCCGAGCGGTACGGACCGTGGGCCACGCTCCACACCCGTTTTCGCCGGTGGGCGGCGAACGGCACGTTCGACCGGATGCTTCGGGCCGCACAGGCGAGGGCGGACGCGGCCGGAGACATCGACTGGCTCGTGTCGGTCGACTCCACGATCGTTCGGGCCCACCAGCACGCCGCCGGGGCGCGAAAGGGTCTGTCGCCGATCTTGTGATCGGCCACCGCCCGGGCCTGTCAGCGCTTCCGGATAGCATCACTGCGCTTCGCGAGGCGAGATGGGAGGGGGCCGAGCATGCAGGTCGCCGGGGTGGATGCGTATGTCAATCACCCAGTCCTGGCGCTGGGGTCGACTGACTGGCTGCCGGCGATGGAGTTGGGGGAAGAGGCCGCGGTCGCCTGTGACACTCACGTAGTGGTGCGGGTGAAGGCTCAGGCCCAGCTCATCAAGGTGCGGCTTTTCGTCGAGCCGTTCGACGAGGGGGCCGGGCCGGATCCTTCCTTCACCACGGTCTTTGAAGGACCGCTCGCGTTGGCCGATGGGCGCCTGGTCATCGGTGACGTCATGGGCGAGACCCGCTTTGTGAAGCTCCTTGGTGAACAGGGCAGGCGGTGGATCCGGGTGGCTGTGAACGAACCCGGCTGGAACGCCGTCGCGGTCGACATCGCAGTGGGACCGCCACTTCGGTAGCGGGACTCACATCCTGGTCCTGTGGTGCCGCGGGTCAGCTTCGGAGGAGAATGCGCATGCGGAGGAGGTCGAGTTTGGCCCGGCCGTATCCGGCGCGCTTGAGAAGTTTCACTCTCGTGACCTGGCCTTCCACCTGGCCCGAGCTCCAGGAAGTGGACAGGCCGGCGGTGACCGCGTCATAGTCGTGGAAGAGCCCGTTGGCGAACTGGTGCAGGTGCGGCAGGTCGTCTTGTTGGACCCGCTCGATCCACACGGGAAGATCTTCGCCGCGGTGTTCGTGCATGAGACCGGCGAAGGCACGAACGTGACCAACTGTCGCGTCGAGTTCCGGGCAAGCCGCGCGGATCTCTTTGAGTCCGACGGCTTCGTCGGGCCGTAGATGCTCGGGGCGGGTCATGACCCAGCGCAGGGCCCTGCGGGGTTTGGGCAGTGCTGGCGGCGGAGGTGTGGTCACCGTGCCGTCTCGCAGCAGGCGGACGTAGCGGTTCACAGCCGTTCGCTCGCCCGGGAAGCCTTGGGCACGGACTTCACGGAAGAGCTGGCTGGCGTTGTGACAGCCGGAAGTGAAGCGCTGATAGATGTAGGGCTTGTAGTCGTCCAACTTGGTGCGGCGCTGGGTGACCTTCACCAGAAGCTCGTTAACGTTTGCAGTCTTCGCGTAGCGGCGGACCGCGTAGTAATCAAGGTCCAGGTCACGGCTGATGCCGCGCAGCGAGCGGCCTTCAGCGACAAGATCCTGGACGGCTTGGTGCCGCTCGCGGATGGTGGCCACGATCCGACGGGGCCGGCCGCGGACGTCGAGGAAGCCGTCCGGCACTGGTGGCGGTTCCAGGGCATCGGCAGGGGCAACGGCTTCATGGGCAGCGCGAAGGCACCCGTAGTGGGCGGCGACCGTCTTCTCGACGGCCTTCGCCAAGTTGCTCCACAGGTGCCAAACGTCAGCGACCTGGACTGCCTGCGGAGCCGCCTTCCTGGCCGCCTCCGCGTAGGCCGTGGCGCGATCCCAGCACACGATCTCGACCTCGGGGTGGTCGGCGAGCCAGCGGGCCACCGGCTCGGCATCCCGTCCGGGCAGCACGTCGATCGGCCGTCGGGCCTCCAGGTCGACCAGCAGCGTGGCATAGGTGTGGCCTTTGAGCAGGGCGAACTCATCGGCGCCAAGGACACGTACCTGACCCGGCTCATCCAGCAGCAGGCGCAGCATCGTGTCCTTAGCAACCGACACACCAGTCCTGCGCGCAAGACGCGAGCCGGGACGTCCAGCCAAAGCCTCCGCGACACGGGCCAGCAGCCGGTGCAGGGCCGGGGTGAAGCGCGCATGCGGGCGGGTCAGGCCCGGTATCTGCTCGGCAAAGGTCACTGCCGGGCAGTCCTGCCCAAGGCACTTGAACCGCCGTATCAGCAGCACGATCATCACCGGCAGCCCGCCTAGAGGAGCATCTGCGAGGCGCCGTTCGTACCGGCCATGCACTCGACCTGAACTCTCCCCGCACCGCGGACACTGTGCCGAAGGGGTACGCGAACGTGCACGCAAGACGACACCATCCGCATCCCGCCGAACCGCCTCGATCACCACCGCCGCCAGGCGCGGCAGGACTTGCCTCAAGCCCCTGAATTGCACACCCACACGAACGATCAACCAGGCAACACGTCACAACATCGGCGACAGACCCCGTTCACGTGTACGCCGACAGCAGGCGGCACGACGAAGCCCGGGCGACGGTACGACGGCAGCAACGCGGCACCGGGGCAGCACCCGAAGGGCAGCGGCCCGACGACCATTGCCGGCGCACTCACCAAGACCAACACCAGCCCGCGCGCTCCAGCACGGAAACCGAACAACAAGCCAGGAGGCCCCGACGACGCGACGCCGTCGAACCGCGGGACAGCGGCGGGCGGGCCAGCCACGGCTCGGTCGCATCAGCAGGTTCCGGCAACCGGACGGCACCAGCGGCGCCGACGGGCGGCGGGACGGGTGACAGCCCCCGCCCGGGCGGCAGCACGGTGGCCGAGCGTCCAGTCCGGCCCGGGAACACCCCCGGACGGCCAAACAACGGGTCCTCATCATCCGGATGCTATTGGTCATCCGAGGGAGCCCCGGCCGGGACGACCACCTAACGGCCCGACCGCAAACCGGCACCGGCCGCTCGGCCGGACAACCAGACACGTCGCGGCGAACACGGCGAAGGAGCAGCACGACGACGGAACGGCAGCACGACGCCGCCGACGCCGACCGCGGCGGGACGGCGGCGCCACGAGCGCCCGGCGGCGGGACGACGAGCGGCGGCAGCGGCCCGGGGCGGCGGCATCCCGTGACACACCAGCAGTCTGCGCACCGTGGAAGTCAGTGGGCGCGCTTGAGGTGCCAAGCAAGATCACCGGCCGGTCGGGCCGGAGCGGTGCACAGGAACGAGGGGGCGGGATGTTCTGGGACATGAAGGCGCCTGAGGAGCGGACGCGCTGGGTGCTCGATCCGTTGGTCGGGGTAGGGCCCCTGCGGTTCGGGCATGGCTGCCGGCCAGATCGGCGATTCCGGCCCATGCAGCCCCCTCCCGGGGTGCGACGGTGCTGCGGGCCGTAAGGTCCCGGCGTGAACTTCGCCTTCAACGACGACTTCTTCTGCTGCGCAATGTGCCAGGACGATGATGACCCCAACCCCAGAATCCGCCGGCGTAACCGAGAACTGTGCGTCCGCTGCGATCGAGCCCAGCAGAACGCCCGGCGATATCGCCTCACGGTCGCGGGGGTCAACGCAATCCTCCGGTCACAGAACGACTCCTGCGCCCTGTGCCAGGAACAGCCCAACGACTTCGACGATCTCAACGGCACCGACCGTACCTTCTGGTGCATCGACCACGATCACGCCTGCTGCGGGCGAGGTGGCTCCAACTGCGGGCAGTGCGTCCGCGGAATCCTGTGCCAGCCATGCAACGCGACCCGTCTGCCCGCATATGAACGCCTCCCGGAAATACTCCGCGACAGCCCACGCTTCAACAACTACCTGAACCACCCACCAGCCCGACAACCGGAAGCTCAGGTGACGGACCGCGATCTCGGCGCCCCACGGGGCCCGTTCACATCCATCCTCGACGCCTTTTTCGCATAACCCGCACCCCGGAGCGAACACGACGAGCGAAACCCCGCACAGCGCACCCGGGCGGTAGTACGGGCTGGCCGGACGTCGACCGCCTCACCCTTCGACGGCAGCAGGCCGAAACCGAAGCAACGCAGCCGCCCGGACGCGGCAGACCAGGCCGGCACCCCGCAGCGGCGGGACGGCGGCGTACGCCGGCACGGCAGCCCAACGACCACTGCTCCCGTCAGCACCCGAATCCGGGCAGCCGACACAGGAAACACCCCCGGCCGGGCCGCGGCGGCACGGACAACGAACAGGAAAGCGAGCATCAACCGCACGGCGGGTACCCCCGGGAAAGCGGGGCCAGCGGGAGACCAGCGCGGCGGACCGGCCGGGCGGCACGGCACCACCCCGTCAAGTCTCACGAGAAGTCCGCGACTCCGTTGTGGCACCGGGCTGGATCGCATGACCATGCCCAGCTCCTGCGCCAACACCGAGGCGTCACCCGCTGCTCACCCTGAAGCGGACGGCAGGACACCGGAACGGCACAGGCCCAGCCGGACGACGGCGTACGACCAGTCGACGGCACGGCGGCGTGAGCGGCAATCCGGCAGACGGCGGACGGACGGCTGCGGCGCCGGAACCCCAGGGCACGGCGGGCCGGCGACGGCCGCCCTGCGGTCCGGGCGGGACTGTGTGTCAGTGGGTGGTGGACCGCGCTAGGTACCTGGTCTGCACGTTCTGGAGCAAGGCACGAGTGTACTGAGCCAGCTTCCGGTGCTCGCTCTCGTCGATGACGAGGGCAGCCAGATAGTGGTCTGGGCCTCCCCGTACCGCATCGATGGGCATGGAGACACGCAGGTTGGGCCAGTAGCGGCCGTGTGCGAAACCGGAGGCCGCCCGCCACGTCGCGCACACCTTGACTGCGGTAAGGCCAGCAGCGGGAGCAGCGTCAAGCAGGATCTGGTTCGCCTTTGGTGCGGCCCGGCGTTGGGCACCAGTCATACCGCCGGCGTCCGGCAGATAGCCGGTGTCCCGTTCGTGCTGATGGCGGTTACGCATGTCCTCGTCCCACAGAAACAGCGCGCGACGCCAACGAAGGCGATCTCCAGCGCGACTTCCACGAGTGGCTGCTGGCCGGTCCCCTGCATAGCGTCGTCCAGGTCGAACCCATCAACATCGGCATGGGCCGCGCCGACGTCACTTCGGACCGCTGCGCTACCTCACCGAGATGAAGCAGGACAGCGACGACAACAGCCGCGCTCACATCGAGGCCAAGTACCTCACCCAAGAAGCCGAGTACACCAACACCAACGCCCCCTTCGGGTAGATCCTCATCCTCGACCTCACTCACAAAACCACAAGCAGCGGCACCCTGTGCATCGACGAACTCGCCTGGCTGACCACCCACCGTCCCCACGGCGCCACCACCGACCGTCTCGTCCTCGCCGGAATCGTCACCGGCAACCGCCTAACCCCGTCCGCCTACTCACGCTGACCGAGGCACCCCTCACAGTCCGGAGCTCGTGCGGCCTTTGACGCGCGGGTCCATCCATCCAGCGAGCCAACTCCCTCGCCTCCGCCTACCCCGGGTGCGTCAGCACGGCCAGCTCGAGGACCTGGGCGGCGCGGCTGGGCAGCGGCACCAGCAGCTCCCGTACCGCGGAGAGTGGAACCGCTGCAGCTACCTTCCCGTGGTCGCCACGGTCATGCCCTGCCAGCCGGGGCCGAGTCCTCGGCGCCTGGATGTCCTTGAGAGCGCTGGACGCCCAGAGACGGGGGCGGGGGGATGAACTGTCTTCCGGGGCGCAGCCGGTCGGGCTGCGCCCTGGTCTGCGTCGAGTCGCGGCGGGCCGTCCTGGCGCCGTTCCCCGCCGGGAGCAACGACCTGCTGTTCC
>NZ_JBEPEL010000146.1:0-6690 GCF_040300825.1 Streptomyces sp. NPDC000229 | reverse complement strand
GGAATACGCGATTGGTGTGGATGTGACTGGTGTTCTGTCGTGTGGTCTTGCTGAGGCCGGCGGCGAAGGGCGGGCTCCCGTGCAAGCGACCCAAGGCCGCCGGCCTCGAGGAGGTGAGCCCGGAGGGGCCCCGCCCCCACGCACCGGAGGTGGCCGCCCGAACGGCCACCGCCCCGTGCGGCACCGGGAAAAATGGCACCGCCCCCGGGGCGTCCCGCGAACAGGCACCGCCCCGTCCCGTTGCGCCCACCCGTCCCGCCCTGCGGGACGACTGCCCACAACGGGGGAGGGACCCCGGCCCCGCAGGTCGACTGCCCACAACGGGGAAGGAACCCCGGCCTCGCAGGTCGACTGCCCACAACGGGGAAGGAACCCCGGCCCCGCAGGGCGACTGGCCCCCAACCGGGGGAGGGACCCCGGTCGCGCCCCCGGCACGGCGACTGCCCACGGCGGCGGCCGGCGGACGGCACCGCCCCGCAGCGGGACTGGGCAGCGCACCCGCGTCCTGCCGTTGCACCCGCACCGCCAGGTACAGTGCCAGGACCCGTATGGAACGCATGGTGAGGCCCCCTCGTGTTGACGCAGACCACCACCCGGGTCCTCGAGCCCAGTGATCTCGGCGCCGCGCTCGCCGTCCTGGAGAGCGAACCCGTCACCAACGCGTTCGTCACCTCCCGTGTGCAGGCCGCGGGTCTCGACCCCTGGCGCCTCGGCGGCGAGATGTGGGGCTGGTACGCGGACGGGCAGTTGCGCTCGCTCTGCTACTCCGGCGCCAACCTCGTCCCCATCTGCGCCACGCCCGAAGCCGTCCGCGCCTTCGCCGACCGCGCCCGCCGGGCCGGCCGCCGCTGCTCCTCGATCGTCGGCCCCGCCGAGCCCACCGCCCAGCTGTGGCGGCTCCTCGAACCGAGCTGGGGCCCGGCGCGCGACGTCCGCGCCCAACAGCCGCTGATGGTCACCGACCGCCCGTCCCCGGACGTCGAGCCCGACCCGTACGTCCGCCGCATCCGCAAGGACGAGATGGACGTGATCATGCCGGCGTGCGTGGCCATGTTCACCGAGGAGGTCGGCATCTCGCCCATGGCGGGAGACGGCGGCCTGCTCTACCAGGCGCGCGTCGCCGAACTCGTCGGCACCGGCCGCTCCTTCGCCCGTATCGAGGACGGCAAGGTCGTCTTCAAGGCCGAGATCGGCGCGGCGACCCCCCAGGCCTGCCAGATCCAGGGCGTCTGGGTCGCCCCCGAGTACCGCGGCCGCGGCCTGTCCGAGACCGGCATGGCCGCCGTGCTCCGCTACGCGCTCGCCGACGTCGCGCCGGTCGTGTCGCTGTACGTCAACGACTACAACCTCCCGGCGAGGGCCGCGTACCGCCGCGTCGGCTTCCAGGAGGTCGGGGCCTTCATGAGCGTGCTCTTCTGAAGCGCTTGTAAGGTTCGGTCGCATGGATGACGTCGTGGTCCGACCGGTCGACCTCGCCGCACGCGTGGACGACGCCCTCGCCGTGCAGGCCCTCGCCTTCGGGCTGTCCGAGGACGAGGTCGCGGTACGTCGCCACATCGTGCTGCGCCACCTGCAGAACCCGGGCGCGTGCGCGTACGGCGCGACGACAGCCGCGGGGCGGCTCGTCGGCTTCGTGTACGGGATGCCCAACGACCGCACGCACTGGTGGTCGACGGTCGTCCAGCCCTACCTCGTCCGTGAGGGCAACGACGACTGGCTCGACGACTCCTTCGTCATCACCGAGCTCCACGTCCATCCCGGCTTCCAGGGCCGGGGCATCGGCCGTGAGCTGATCACCACCATCACGGACGCCGCCGAGCAGCCGCGTTCCATTCTCTCGGCCATCGACATCGAGAACCCGGCCCGGTTCCTGTACCGCGCCCTCGGCTACCGGGACCTCGCCCGGCGGGTCCACTTCCCGAGCGCCGCGAAGCCCTACGCGGTGATGGGCGCGCCACTGCCGTTGCTACGGCCGAACTGATTTCCTTCGGCAGCCGCCCCAGGGCTAACCTCCTAGCCATCACACTTTTCACCGCAGGAGAGTTCCCCATGGCCCAGGTCCAGCGCATGTCCCGGTTGATGGTCAAGACACTGCGCGACGACCCGGCGGACGCCGAGACGCTCAGCCACAAGCTGCTCGTCCGCGCCGGTTACGTACGCCGCAACGCCGCGGGCATCTGGTCCTGGCTGCCGCTGGGCATGAAGGTCCTGGAGAACGTCTCCCGCGTGGTGCGCGAGGAGATGGACGCGATCGGCGCGCAGGAGGTCCTGCTGCCCGCGGTGCTGCCCAAGGAGCCGTACGAGGCGACGGGCCGCTGGGAGGAGTACGGCGCCGAGCTGTTCCGCCTCAAGGACCGCAAGGGCGCCGACTACCTGCTCGGCCCCACCCACGAGGAGATCTTCACCCAGCTGGTCAAGGACCAGTGCACGTCCTACAAGGACCTGCCGGTGATCCTCTACCAGATCCAGACGAAGTACCGCGACGAGGCCCGTCCCCGTTCCGGCATCCTGCGCGGCCGTGAGTTCCAGATGAAGGACTCGTACTCCTTCGACACCACGGACGAGGGCCTGGCCGAGTCGTACGCGCTGCACCGCCAGGCGTACATCAAGATCTTCGACCGGCTCGGCCTCAGGCACAAGATCGTCTCCGCCGTCTCGGGCGCCATGGGCGGCTCCGCGTCGGAGGAGTTCCTCGCCCCGGCCGCCGCGGGCGAGGACACCTTCGTCTACTGCCCGAACTGCGACTACGCCGCCAACACCGAGGCCGTCACGTTCACGCAGCAGCCGGAGGACCCCGCCGCGCACGGCCCGGTCGAGGAGCTGGACACCCCCGACACGCCGACCATCGAGACGCTCGCCGCGCACCTGGGCGTCCCGGCCTCCCACACGCTGAAGAACCTGCTGGTCAAGGTCGACGGCCAGATCGTCGCCGTCGGTGTGCCCGGCGACCGCGAGGTGGACCTCGGCAAGCTGGAGGACCACCTGGCCCCGGCCACCGTCGAGCTCGTCACCGCCGAGGACTTCGAGGGCCGCGACGACCTCGTACGCGGCTACGTCGGCCCGCAGGGGCTCGACAAGGTCCGGTACATCGCCGACCCGCGTGTCTCGCCCGGCACGGCCTGGATCACCGGTGCCAACAAGCCGGACACGCACGCGAAGAACGTCGTCGCCGGGCGCGACTTCGAGGTGGACCAGTACCTGGACGTCGTCGTGGTGGAGGAGGGCGACCCCTGCCCGAACTGCGGCTCCGACCTCAAGATCGACCGGGCCATCGAGATCGGCCACATCTTCCAGCTCGGCCGCAAGTACGCCGACGCCTTCCAGCTCGACGTCCTGGGCCAGAACGGCAAGCCGGTCCGCGTCACCATGGGCTCGTACGGCATCGGCGTCTCCCGCGCGGTCGCCGCCCTGGCCGAGCAGCACGCCGACGAGCAGGGCCTGTGCTGGCCCCGCGAGATCGCCCCGGCCGACGTCCACGTCGTCGCGGCCGGCAAGGCGCTCCAGACCGAGCTCGCGCTCGACGTCGCCGGCAAGCTCGGCGAGGCGGGCCTGAGGGTCCTGGTCGACGACCGGGCCGGGGTGTCGCCGGGCGTGAAGTTCACGGACGCCGAGCTCATCGGCGTACCGAAGATCCTCGTCGCCGGTCGCCGCTCCGGCGAGGGTGTCGTCGAGCTGAAGGACCGCCGCACCGGCGAGCGCGAGGAGCTGACGGTCGACGAGGCGATCGCCCGCCTCAGCGCCCTGTAGGCCCGCCCGCGCGGGAACCCCGGCGCACGCGAGCCTCGTCCGGACCCGGACCCGCGGGAGCCTGGGAGTCGCGAGAGCCCCGCGCCGGGCCCCCGGACGCGCGAGCGAACCGGGAGGTGCGGGAGCTCGTGAGCCCCGCTCGGGGATCCCGCGCGGCGCCGGGCCGGAGGGCCCGGGCGGCGCCCGATGGGGCGCTGACCTTGGCGTGCCGCCAGGCCGGAGCCCCGGACGGGGCTCGGCCACGGGAGCGTCAGATGCAGCCCGCCGTACCGGCGTCGTCGTCCCGCACATGGGGCGCCGGCGCCGGTTCGCGTATCGGCGGCTCGCGCGCGTCGAGGGGCTCGTGCATGTGCGGGTCGTGGACGTGCAGTCCGGAATACGGCAGGGCCTGCTGGACCGGCTCAGGCTCCGGATGCGGTTGTTGAGCTCGCTGTTCCTCGGCGGGCGGTCGCCGAGCGGGCTGCTCCTGGACGGGCTGCGGCCCCGGCTGGGCGGCCCGCTCCAGGAAGCGCAGCAGTTCCACCGGGAAGGGCAGCACCAGCGTCGAGTTCTTCTCGGCGGCGACGGCCACGATCGTCTGCAGCAGCCGCAGCTGGAGGGCGGACGGCGTCTCCGACATCACTCCCGCCGCCTCGGCCAGCTTCTTCGACGCCTGGAGTTCCGCGTCCGCGTTGATGACCCGGGCCCGCCGCTCGCGGTCGGCCTCGGCCTGGCGGGCCATGGAGCGCTTCATCGTCTCCGGCAGGGAGACGTCCTTGATCTCGACCCGGTCGATGGTCACACCCCACTCCACGGCCGGGTTGTCGATCATCAGCTCCAGCCCCTGGTTGAGCTTCTCGCGGTTGGAGAGCAGGTCGTCCAGGTCGCTCTTGCCGATGATCGAGCGCAGGGAGGTCTGTGCGATCTGGGAGACCGCGAACCGGTAGTCCTCGACGCGAATGATCGCCGCCGCCGCGTCGACGACCTTGAAGTAGATCACCGCGTCGACCCTGACCGTGACGTTGTCGCGGGTGATGCCGTCCTGTGCGGGCACCGGCATGGTCACGATCTGCATGTTCACCTTGTGCATCCGGTCGATGAACGGGACCACCATGGTGAAGCCCGGCCCCCGGACGCCGCTGCGGAGCCGGCCGAAGCGCAGGACCACGCCCTTCTCGTACTGCTTGACGACCTTGGCGGCGGCCGCCACGTACACCACGGCGGCCGAGCCCACCGCCGCTGCCGCTGCCAGCAGTTCCTCGACCATGACAGCCCTCCCGTCCTAGCCGGGTGGTACGGGTGTGTTATGCCCAATATCGCACCGATGGGGCCATTCGGGGAGTTCTAGAGCCAGCCGGCGAATTCCAGCAGCAGCTCGCCGTCCTGCCGCCGCCCGGCCGCCAGGGCCCGTGTCCCCGACTCCACGGCCCGGAACAGCGTCCAGCCGCGCAGCCGCTCACGGTCCACGTCCAGGGAATCGGCCAGCTTGTTCACCCGGCGGCGCCCGGACGTCGGGCCCGAGGCCGCCGCGACGAGGTCCTCGACCCGGTCGCGGACCAGCCGCGCCAGGTCGTACGCGCGTTCGCCCACGAGCGGATCCGGGCCCACGGCCAGCCAGGGAGCCCGGTCCCCGGCCAGCACCTTGCCCTGCCGGAAGTTCCCGTGCAGCAGAAACTCCTCGGGGGCGTCCGCGACCAGCTCCTCCCGGGCGCGGAGCGCCGCCGACACCAGCTCGGCCGTCTCCGCGTCCTTCACCGCCCGCATCGCCTCCGCCTGCCGGGCGGTCCGCTCGGCGACCGACTCGAAACCGTGGCCGTCCGGCGGGGCCACCCACAGGCGGCGCACGGTGCCGGCGGCCTCCAGCAGCGCCTTGGCCTCCGGCAGGGACCGCAGGCCCACCTCGGTGTGCAGCCGCTCCAGCAGCAGGTCCGGCCCGTCCATGTCCAGCAGCCGCACCGCGCCCCAGCCGTTCCAGTGCGCGAGCGCCGCCCGCTCCAGGTCCGGCGCGGCGAACGGCGGCGCCACCTTCAGCGCTGCCGGGGTGCCGTCCGGCAGCCGTACGAGGACGACCAGACTGCTGCGGCCGCCCGGCGCGATCACCCGTTCGACGTCCAGGTGCCGCAGGTCCACCGCCTGCCGGGCGAGCTCCGGAAGCCGGGCGAGCCAGTCGCCGGCGGCCGCGTCGCCGTACGTCTCGCCCAGAGCCCGCACCAGTCGCTGCGGCGGTTCAAAACCCATGCGTGCGTTGTTCCCTCTCGAAAGCCGGGGCTCACAGTAGCCCGGGCTCACAATCGCTCGGCGAGCCCAGGAAAGGCTACGCCGCTGCCCCGCCACCGCACGGCCCGCACCGCGGCCTCCCGCAGCGCGCTCGCCGCCTCCCGCCGCAGCGGCCCCTCGGCGGCCCGGACGAGGTCGGAGTAGACGCCCGCGACCCGGTCCTCCAGCTCGGCGGCCAGCCGCACGGCCGCGTCCGCGTCCGGCACCGGGAACGGCAGCGCGTACGCGGCGGCGGACGCGGCGGGCTTCCCGCCCAGGTCGCGCACCGCGCGGGCCAGCGCGTCCCGCCGGGCCCGGTGCGCGTCGTACGCGGCGGTCGCCTCCGCCACCCGCCCGTCGCCGACCCGGCCGCCGACGACCCCGTATCCGTACACCGCGGCGTGTTCGGCGGCGAGAGCAGCCTGCGCGGCCTCCAGGGCGGCCTCCCTCATGACGGGGTCCCTTCGCTGGTGAGCAGGTACGCGTGCGCGGCTGCCGCCGCCGCGACGGACGCCAGCAGCCGGGCGTACTCGGGCGGAGCGCCCAACAGGGCGGCGGCGTGCGCGTCGGCGGCCCGCCGCGCCGCCACCGCGAGCTCCGCCACGGCGACCCCGGGATCGGCGGGCACGCCGCTCACGGACAGCGCCCCGGCCGCGGTCCACAGGAGAACGGCCGCGATGATCAGAACGGTCCGGAGCAGGAAGGCCC
>NZ_JBEPEL010000145.1:0-6950 GCF_040300825.1 Streptomyces sp. NPDC000229 | reverse complement strand
TCGCCAGTTGGGAGGCGCTGAGCTCGGCCGAGAAGCCGCGCAGTACGTGCGTGTACTCGTGGAGCGGGGTGACGCCGAGCAGCTGGGTGATCCCGCGCCCGGCCCCACCGCCCGCAGCCACCGCTCCAGCGGGTGCTCGACCCAGTGGTACGCGGCCGCCGACAGAGCCAGGCTCACGGCGAGCACCAGCGCCCAGTTCGTCGCCGTGTCACCGGCGCGGCCCGCAACGACACGGATGACGATCTCGTGGAGCAGGTACCAGGCGTACGACCAGTGGCCCAGCCGTACCGCCCACGTGCCGCCGAGGCCGGTCGCGCGGCCGGCCAGGTCGGCGCGTGCGGCGGCCGCCACCAGCAGGGCGAACAGCGGCGTGGCGAGCAACTGAGAGGCCTGGTACGGGCTGTACCAGAGGGCGTCCGGCACGGCGGCCGACCACGGCACGAGCATGAGGTGCCAGCCGATCACCAGCCCCACCGCCGGCCACAGCCCGATCCGCGGGCGCCATCCGCGCGCCACCGCCAGGCCGGTGACCACCCCCAGCAGGAACTGGAGCGTCCGGCTCAGAGGCAGGTAGTCCAGCGCCCAGGCGCGCGTGCCGCCGTCTGCGATCAGTGAGCCGCCCAGCCAGAGCAGCACCACGCCCGCGCACACCCCGCCGGCGATCCACCGTCGGCCGCGCGCCGAGCGTACGGCCGGGAGGGCCATCAGCAGCGGGAAGATCAGGTAGAACCACGCCTCGTCACTGAGCGACCAGGCCGCCGGGTTGCCGCCGCGCAGGATGACGGGGTCGGGTGTCCAGGCGTTCACGAGGAGCAGTGAGGCGGCGACGGCCTTCGCCGACACGTCCTTGCCGAGGGCGGCCCAGGCGCCGACCGACAGGGCGGTGGTGGCGGCGAGGAGCGGCCAGATGCGGGCGAAGCGCCGCCAGAGGAAGACGGTGGCGGGTACGCGCTTGCCGTCGTACGTCCAGGCCAGGACGAACCCGGACAGGACGAAGAAGAACGTCACCCCGCTGCGGCCGTACCAGACGGCCTGGCTCACCCCGGGAATCTCCCCGGCCTGCCGGGACAGGTGGTACAGCACCACCAGCAGGGCCGCCCAGAAGCGGAGTCCGGTGAGGGAGGGGAGACGGTCCCGGCCGGTCAGGTCGGTCCGGGGAGTGGTGGAGCGCATCCGGCGATTATGCGGGGCAGGGCCGTCGCCGGCGTCGGCACCCCTCGAGGGGTGCCGTAGCATCCGGCCATGACGAGCACCGTGCTGACCCCGTGGTGGCGACCCCGGCGCCCCGTGTCCGGCAAGGGGGCCGAGGGGTCCGTGGGCGCGACCCGCATCCTCGACTGGCGTCACGCCGGGGTACAGCGGCTGCTGGCGGACGCGCGGGCCGCCGCCCCCGACGGCGGGGACCGCACGTTGCTGCTCGCCGCGCACCGCCTCATCAGCGAGCGCGTCCGGCCGGTCTACGCGATGAACGACGCCCAGCCGGCCTCGCGCACTCTGGCCCGTGGTCGTGGTTCGTGCAGTCAGCGGCTGGCGGTTCTCGAGGCCGTGGGCCGCGCGGCGGGTGTCGTCACCCGCGTACGCGGCCTGCTGGTCGACGGCTCGTTCTGGTACCCGCGCTTCCCGCGCGTGCGCCGCCTGGTGCCGGACACGGTCGTCCTCGCCTGGCCCGAGTTCCGCATCGGCGGTGAGTGGGTGAACGTCTCGGAGCTGTACGCCCCGCTCGACGTCCTGGGTGCCCGCGCCCCGGAGGGCTTCACCAACTCCGGCTCGCAGACGTTGTTCGAGGCCCTGTCCTCCACCGCCGTGGACTGGGACGGCTCGGCATCGGTGTGCGGCACGGACGGCTGTGCGGCGTACGACCTGTCGGCGATGGTGCGCCGGGACCTCGGCCGGTTCTCGTCCCGTGACGAGCTGTTCGCCGCGCACGGCCAGACGCTGTGCCCGCCCGCGCGGGTGATCGGCGGAGCGCTGCTCAGTCGGGTGACGCCGGCGTGATGTGACTGAGCACGCACCGCCAACGGCCGTCTTTCCGCATGAACACGTCGGTCGTCCACTCGTCGGCGTCGAACCGCTCGCCCCCGTAGTGGGCCGTGTTGGTGATCCGGCCGGTGAAGAGCGCCATGTCGCCGTGGATGCGGACGCGGGGCTCGCCGACCAGTTCCATCGCCGAGTGGGTGAGTTCCCCCGACGCGACGAGGGACAGGAAGTGCTCGCGGGTGGCGACGCCCGACTGGGACACGATCACCCAGTCGTCGGTCATGTGGGCGCCGATGCGTTCGGCGTCGTTCGCGACGATGGCGGCCGCCCATTCGGCGACGACGTCCGCCAGTTCGTCGCCCGGATCGCCGGGCATTCTCAGAACCCGCCGCCGAAGTCACCGCCGCCGAACCCTCCGCCTCCGCCGAAGTCGCCGCCTCCGAAGCCTCCGCCTCCGCCTCCGAAGTCCGAGGCGTTGAAGTCGCCGCCGGAGTAGTCGCCGCCCTCGTAACCGGCGCCGCCGTACTCCGACGCGTATGCCGGGGTGGAGAGCATCGAGCCGAGCATGGTGCCCATCAGCAGGCCGGGCAGGAGGCCGCCGCCGTAGTACCCGCCGGCCCACGGGCCGTACGCCGGTCCCGCCTCCCAGTAGGGGCGGCGGCCGTACGGGGTGTCCACGGTCCGGGTCATCGGGTCCTCGCCCTCCGCCAGCCGTGCGGCGTCCGCCGCGCAGACCGGCACCTGGCGCACCGCGCCGCCGGCCGGGGCCCATTCCACCTCGGTGGCGCCCGGGCCGTGGCGCGGGTCGAAGAAGCAAGGTGCCCGCCGCTCGGGAAGCGGGCGGCCCTCGCGGCGGGCGGACAGGACGGCCAGGGCGTATCGGCCGTCCTCGATGGCCTCGGTCACGCCCCGCACATCGTGGGGGTGCCTGGCCTGGCCCATCAGGGACTTGGCTTTGTCGTAGGAGTCGAGGGCGCGCTCGTAGTCGGCGCGCATCGCGTCGTCGGCGCCCTTCTCGGCGGGGTGGAAGTCGAGCCGGTCGAGTTCCTCGCCGTACGCGGTGATGTCCTCGTCGACGACGACCCGCAGCTTCTCCAGGGCCTCCTGCTCCTGCTCCTCGCGGCGGCGCCGGTTGCGGCGTACGACCGTGAAGGCGGTCGCGCCGCCCGCCGCGGCCACCGCGCCGAGCATGACCAGCCCGGCGACCGGGGCGCCCTCACCGGGCACTCCGGACCAGGTGCCGGGCGCGTCGCCGCGCACCTGCGGCAGGGCCTGGTCGACGAAGTTGTTCAGCTCGGTCGTGGCGTCCACGCCGGGCTGGCGGACGGACTGGACGACGTTCTGCACGGCCTGGTTCGACATCACGGCGCGGTCGGCGCCCGCGGCGAAGTCGTCGCCGAGACGTACGCCGTACAGGCCGGTGATGCCGGTCTGCGTACGGAGGTTCTGGAGCAGGCCCTGCTGCGGGAACTCCGCCGTGGCGGGCAGGACCGCCACGAAGACCGGCTTGTCGGCTTCTCTGATCTTGTCCGCCAGCGCGTCGGCCTCGCCCTTGGGCAACTGGTCGGCGGCCGCGGGGTGGACGTACACCGGGCCCTGCTTCAGAGCCTCGGCCGCGTCCTGGAGCCCCGTGGCCTTGGCCCCCGCACCGGGGGCCAGGGCCAGGAGCAGCAGCAGTGTCAGCCCCGCCAAGGCCGACAGAAGGGTGAACGGCCTGGTCCTCATACCATCGACGCTACCCCAAAAGGGTGTAAAGGGGACATAACCGTACGGAAGAAGGAACGAGCAAGTGGGAGGATGCTCGGATGGATATCCGCCGGAGGAACAACGTTTCGATCATCGGCCGCCAGGACGGTCCCGTCCTCGTGCTGGCCCACGGGTTCGGCTGCGACCAGAACCTGTGGCGTCTGGTGGCGCCCACGCTGGCCGAGGACTTCCGCGTGGTGCTGTTCGACTACGTGGGCGCGGGACAGTCGGACCTGACGGCCTGGACCGCGGAGCGGTACTCGTCCCTCGACGGGTACGCCGAGGACGTCCTCGACGTCTGCCGTGAGCTCGCCCTGCGCGACGCCGTGTTCGTCGGCCACTCCGTGAGCGCCATGGTCGGGGTGGTGGCCGCGGCCAGGGAGCCCGAGCGGTTCGGCAAGCTCGTGCTGCTGACCCCGTCCCCCTGCTACATCGACGACGAGGGGTACCGGGGAGGGTTCAGCAAGGAGGACATCGACGAACTGCTGGAGTCCCTGGACGCCAACTATCTCGGCTGGTCGGGAGCGATGGCACCCGTGATCATGGGCAACCCCGACCGCCCGGAGCTGGGCGAGGAGCTCACCAACGCCTTCTGCCGTACCGACCCGGCCATCGCCCGCGTCTTCGCCCGCACCACGTTCCTGAGCGACAGCAGGAACGACCTGGCGAAGGTGGCCGTGCCGACGCTGGTCGTGGAGTGCGCCGAGGACGTGATCGCCCCACGCGAGGTGGGCGCCTACGTGCACGCCGCCATCCCCGGCAGCCGCCTGGTCACCCTGGACGCCACGGGACACTGCCCGCAGCTCAGCGCGCCGGAAGCGACCGTGGAGGCGATCGCCGCCTTCGCCGGGGACGCGGAGCGATGAGCCCGGAGGAACCGGACCCGCCTCCGGAAACCCCCGACCACCTCGCTGAGCAGGCCGCCGCGGTCGCCCCGCTGCTGGAGGACTGCGCCGAGGACCTGTACGAGAACGCGCCGTGCGGCTACCTGTCCACCTTGATGAACGGCACCCTCGCCAAGGTCAACGGCACTCTGCTGTCCTGGCTCGGATACCGCCGGGAGGAGCTGGTCGGCCGCAAGCGGTTCGCCGACCTGCTGACGATCGGCGGCAAGCTCTACCACGAGACCCACTTCGCACCGCTGCTGCAGATGCAGGGCGAGGTCCACGGGATCGCCATGGAGCTGAAGGCGGCGGACGGTGCCCGGCTGCCGGTGCTCGTCACCTCCGCCGTCAAGACCGACGCCGCCGGCGAACCCCTGCTGATCCGCACCACCGTGATCGACGCCCGCGACCGCCGCGCCTACGAGCAGGAACTCCTCCGCGCCCGCCGCTCCGCCGAGGAGGCGCACCGGGAGGCCGAGCGCAGCCGCGAGCACCTGCACCAGGTGGTCGCCGTCCTCCAGCGCAGCCTGCTGCCCCCGTCACTCCCCCGCGTGCCCGGCCTGGAGACCGCCGCCCACTACCACACGGCCTCCCCCGACCACCTCGGCGGCGACTTCTACGACCTGTTCTCGCTGGGCGGAGGGCGCTGGGCCTTCTTCCTCGGCGACGTGTGCGGCAAGGGGCCCGAAGCGGCCGCCGCCACGTCGCTGGCCCGCTACACCCTGCGTGCTGCGGCCATGAACGACGCCGATCCCGAGGCCGTGCTCCACACCCTCAACTCGGTGCTGTACGAGCGGTACGCGGGGGACGACCCGCGATACTGCACGGTCGTCTTCGGGCTGCTCGAGGCCGCGGGCCCGGAGGGCGCCGGTTTCGACATCACCCTCGCCGGCGGCGGGCACCCGCCTGCCCTGCTCCTGCGGGACGACGGCACCGCCGGCTACGTCCACACCCCCGGCGGCCTCCTCATCGGGATCCTGCCCCGGCCGCCCATCGCGGTCACCCGCGCCCGGCTGGAGCCGGGGGACACGCTGGTGCTGTACACCGACGGTCTGACCGAGGCCCGCACGCCCACCGGGCGATACGGTGACCAGGAACTCCTCGCGTACGTCTCCGGCCTGGCGCCCTCGGGCGCGGAACCCACCGTCAAGGCGCTCACCGAACTGCTGACGAGTTTCGGCAGCGGCCTCGACGACGACACCGCCGTACTCGCCCTGGGCGCCCCCGCCCCCGCTCACGAGAACACGACACCTTCACCATGCTGAACACCACGACACGGCACACCGCCACGGGCCTCGTGCTGGACGTCCACGGAGACCTGGACTTCCACACGGTGCCCGAGTTCCGCAGGACCCTTCAGGGCCTGACCCTCGTCCCCGGGCAGCGGCTCGTACTGAACCTGGCCGGTCTCCGGTTCTGCGACTCCAGCGGCATCACCGCCTTCCTCGTCGCCCGCAACCTCGCCGCGACGGCCGGGGCGGACGTCAGCCTCGCCGCGGTGCCGGAGACCACGTTCCGCGTGCTGCGTATCGTCGGACTCGACCAGGTCTTCGCCATCGAGCCGGCGGAGCGGGTCGCGGCGGACAACGCCTGAGCCGCCGCACCCCACGCCCGCCACCCCGTCGTCGCCTACTCCGCCGGATCGACACCCGCCCGCAACAGCCCGTAGGTGTACGCGTCCTCCAGCGCCTGCCAGGAGGCGGCGATGACGTTCTCGCCGACGCCGACCGTGGACCACTCGCCCTCGCCGTCGGAGGTGGTGATCAGGACCCGGGTCGTGGACTGCGTGCCGTGCTTGCCCTCCAGGATGCGGACCTTGTAGTCCACCAGCTCCAGCTTGGCGAGCTGCGGGTAGATCCGCTCCAGACCGGCGCGCATGGCGAGGTCCAGGGCGTTGACCGGGCCGTTGCCCTCGGCGGTGGCGACGATCCGCTCGCCCTTGGCCCACATCTTCACGGTGGCCTCGTTGGCGTGGGTGCCGTCGGGGCGGTCCTCGACGATCGCGCGCCAGGACTCGGTGCGGAAGTAGCGGCGGGCACGGCCCTCGACCTCGATGCGCAGCAGCAGCTCGAAGGAGGCGTCGGCGGCCTCGTACGTGTAGCCCTTGAGCTCCCGCTCCTTGACGCGCTCGACGACCCGGGAGACCAGGGCGCGGTCACCGCCCAGGTCGACGCCGAGCTCCTTGCCCTTGAGCTCGATGGAGGCGCGGCCGGCCATGTCGGAGACGAGCATCCGCATGGTGTTGCCGACGCGCTCGGGGTCGATGTGCTGGTACAGGTCGGGGTCGACCTTGATGGCGGAGGCGTGCAGGCCCGCCTTGTGGGCGAAGGCGGAGACACCGAC
>NZ_JBEPEL010000144.1:0-7122 GCF_040300825.1 Streptomyces sp. NPDC000229 | reverse complement strand
TCTCAAGGGCAAGGACGGGATCGGTACGGTCCGCCGTACGACCCTGCCCGGCGGCCTCCGTATCGTCACCGAGACGCTGCCCTCCGTACGCTCCGCCACCTTCGGCATCTGGGCGCACGTCGGCTCCCGCGACGAGACGCCCGCCCTGGGCGGCGCCACGCACTATCTGGAGCACCTCCTCTTCAAGGGCACCCACCGGCGCAGCGCCCTCGACATCTCCTCCGCCATCGACGCGGTCGGCGGCGAGATGAACGCCTTCACGGCGAAGGAGTACACCTGCTACTACGCGCGGGTGCTCGACACCGACCTGCCGCTCGCCATCGACATCGTCTGCGACATGCTCACCGGCTCGCTGATCCTCCAGGAGGACGTCGACGCCGAGCGCGGCGTCATCCTCGAAGAGATCGCGATGACCGAGGACGACCCGGGCGACGTGGTCCACGACCTCTTCGCCAGGACGATGTTCGGCGACACCCCGCTGGGCCGCCCGGTCCTCGGCACCGTCGACACCGTCGAGGCGCTCACCGCGGACCGCATCCGGCGCTTCTACAAGAAGCACTACGACCCGACGCACCTGGTCGTCGCCGCCGCGGGCAACATCGACCACGCCACGGTCGTACGCCAGGTCCGCCGCGCCTTCGAGAAGGCCGGCGCCCTCACCCGTACGGACGCCGTCCCGGTCGCCCCCCGCCACGGCCGCCGCACCATCCGCACGGCGGGCCGCGTCGAGGTGCTGGGCCGCCGCACCGAGCAGGCCCACGTCGTCCTCGGCGTGCCCGGCCTCGCCCGCACCGACGACCGCCGCTGGGCCCTGGGCGTGCTGAACACCGCGCTCGGCGGTGGCATGTCCTCGCGCCTCTTCCAGGAGGTCCGCGAGAAGCGCGGCCTGGCGTACAGCGTCTACTCGTACACGTCCGGGTTCGCCGACTGCGGCCTGTTCGGCGTGTACGCGGGCTGCCGCCCCAACCAGGTCCACGACGTCCTCAAGATCTGCCGGGACGAACTGGACCGGGTGGCACACGAGGGCCTGACCGACGACGAGATCGCACGGGCCATCGGCCAGCTGAAGGGCTCCACCGTCCTCGGCCTGGAGGACACCGGCGCGCTGATGAACCGCATCGGCAAGAGCGAGCTGTGCTGGGGCGACCAGATGTCGGTCGACGACATGCTCGCCGAGATGGCGTCGGTCACCCCCGATGATGTACGTGAGGTGGCCGCGGAGCTCCTCGGACAGCGTCCGTCGCTGTCGGTGATCGGCCCACTGAAGGACAAGCAGGCGGACCGCCTCCACGACGCGGTCGCATAACGCCAATCCTGGACGGAACCGAAGGAAGTACGAGCATGAGCAGCAAGCTGCGGGTCGCGGTCATCGGCGCCAAGGGACGCATCGGCTCCGAAGCCGTACGCGCGGTCGAGGCCGCCGACGACATGGAACTGGTCGCGGCGCTGAGCCGGGGCGACAAGCTGGAGACGCTCGCCGAGAACGGCGCCCAGGTGGCGGTGGAGCTCACCACCCCCGCCTCCGTCATGGGCAACCTCGACTTCTGCGTACGCCACGGCATCCACGCCGTCGTCGGCACGACCGGCTGGACCGAGGACCGCCTCACGCAGCTGAACGGCTGGCTGGAGGCCTCGCCCGACACCGGTGTCCTGATCGCGCCGAACTTCTCCATCGGCGCGGTGCTCACCATGAAGTTCGCGCAGATCGCCGCGCCCTACTTCGAGTCGGTCGAGGTCGTCGAGCTCCACCACCCCAACAAGGTGGACGCCCCCTCCGGCACCGCCACCCGCACCGCCCAGCTCATCGCCGCCGCCCGCGCGGAGGCCGGCTGCGCCCCGCAGCCGGACGCGACGACGACGGCCCTGGACGGCGCCCGCGGCGCGAACGTGGACGGCGTGCCCGTCCACGCCGTACGCCTGCGGGGCCTGCTGGCCCACCAGGAGGTGCTGCTCGGCGGTGAGGGCGAGACGCTGACCGTCCGCCACGACTCGCTGCACCACTCCAGCTTCATGCCGGGCATCCTGCTCGGCGCGCGCCGCGTGGTGACGACCCCCGGTCTCACCTTCGGCCTGGAACACTTCCTGGACCTGGGCTGATCACCGCCATGCGCGCGAAGCTCACGTATTTCGTCACGGCTGCCGTCCTGGTCGTCTACTTCGTCCTGGTCGGCAGCCGCGGCGTGATGCTGATCCAGCAGGGCACCGCGCTCACCGTCACCTTCGGCTGCGCGGTGCTCATCCTGCCGGTCATCGGCGTCTGGTTCCTGTGGAAGAACACCCAGTTCGTCACCAAGGCCAACCGCCTGGCCGTCGAACTGGAGGCCGAAGGCGGCCTGCCGGTCGACGAGTTGAAACGCACGCCAGGCGGTCGCATCGACCGCGACTCCGCCGATGCGGTCTTCGCCAAGCGGCGTGAGGAGACCGAGGACTCACCGGACGACTGGCGCTGCTGGTTCCGGCTCGCGGTCGCCTACCACGACGCCCGCGACACCCCGCGCGCCCGCAAGGCGATGCAGCGCGCGATCGCCCTCCACGAGGGCCGCCCGACCGGGGGCTGACCGAGGCGGCGACAGGCGGCACATCCACGCTTCCGCGGCCTATGCACAGCCGGTGCGCCGCCGTCCATGCTCTCCCTACCGACGAGGGGAGTTCGCCCTGGCGGCCGTGTGGTTCCAGGGCTTGATGAACGTACTGGCCGCCGTGCTCATTTTCTCCCTGGTGAGCGGCAGAGCGGACCCACGGAAAGGACGAGGGCGCCGGCGTCCTGCGCGCCATGGCGTACGTGCCGCTGCTGGCGGCCGCGGCACTGATCGCCGCGGCGGTCCTGGCGTTGCACCACCTTAAGCGGGTGCGGATCGCCGTGATCGTCGTCGAGGCGCTCCTGATGGCCGTCGCCGTCGTCACGTCGTTCGCCTCGGCCGAGGGCGAGGCCTGGTTCACCCGCTGAACGACCGGGCTCCGGCCCTCCGAGGAGGACCGGAGCCCGGTCGGACGCGACAAGCCGAACGCGACAAGCCGTACGGTGCCTAGGACCGCCCGTACTCCGCGCTCCAGGCCTCGACCGTGTCGGCCGCCCGGTCGAACGCCTCCACCCGCGCCAGGAAGTCCGCGTTGTGGTCGGTGAGCAGCGCCAGCTGCCCGCCGCCCTTGCGTACGGCGACGAGAGCCTGCCCCTGCACCGTCCGCGGCAGCCCCAGCAACCGCACGGGCTGCTGCACCGTGCGTACGTCGGTGATCTGTGCCCAGGCCAGCGTCGTCGTCCGGAGGAACGCGACGCGCCGCAGACCGTGCCGGCTCACCCACGTCCCCGCCCGCAGCATGCGCAGCGCGCAGACGACCACGAGCGCCGCCAGCGCGAAGCACACGCCCGCGGCCGGCGGTGCTCCCGCGAAAGCGATGATCATCGTGGCCAGCAGCATGAACGAGGCGAGCAGCAGCGCCACCGCAGCCGCTCCCACCCGCCAGGGCCCCGGGCGGTACGGGCGGCGCCACTGATCGTGATCGTCGAACGGCAGCGCGACGTCGTCGTCGGTGTCGAAACCACGGTCGGCCGTCAGAAAGGGCAGGGGCACGGCTGATCCTCACTCATACGCACGCTCGATGGGGCTGTGCCGGGTGAGGCTACCCAGCGGCCCGACGCCCGGCCACCCCAGGGTGGCCGTACGGGGCGGTGCCGGCGTCAGCGCCCGTGGGACGCCTCGGACTGCTGACTGTGCCCGGTGGTGGCGGGGCCGGACTCCATCGCCGGGAGGCCGAAGAGCAGCGACCCGACCAGACCGGCCACGACGGTCAGCCCGATCAGCGTACGGCCGGTCATCTCGGAAATGCTGGGACGCTGCCGAGCCGGGGGAGTGACGTTACTGCGGAAGCGGTCGGCCTCGGCGACGAACGCGAACGGGACTGCCTCACGCCGACGGAACATATGAGAAACCCTCCTAGGAAACTCGTGGTGGACGCTGCTACTGGGACAGACGCGCGAAGCAGCGGTTTGGTGCCCCTTTCGGTGCCCGAATTCAAGGGATTCATGTGCTGTCGGTGCCGGGCCGTAGAGTGGGCGCCGCCCGAGCGATGCAAATGGAAGGACCGCGTCGGTGACCGACACCCCCGCCGAAGACCTCAAGCCCAGCTTCCGCAGCGATGTGACCGTCGAGCTGGTCAAGCACAGCGCCGCCGACTCCGACGTCCTGTGGGCGGCGCGCGTCTCCACGGCCGGCGAACAGTCCCTCGACGAGCTGAAGAAGGACCCCGAGCGCTCCAAGGGCCTGATCAACTACCTGATGCGGGACCGGCACGGCAGCCCCTTCGAGCACAACTCGATGACCTTCTTCATCAGCGCCCCGATCTTCGTCTTCCGGGAGTTCATGCGGCACCGCGTGGGCTGGTCGTACAACGAGGAGTCGGGCCGCTACCGGGAGCTCCAGCCGGTCTTCTACGTCCCGGACGCCTCCCGCAAGCTGGTCCAGCAGGGCCGCCCCGGGAAGTACGTTTTCGTCGAGGGCACCGAGGAGCAGCAGGCACTCGTCGAGCGCACGATGGAGGACTCGTACCTCCAGGCGTACGAGGCGTACCAGGAGATGCTCGCGGCCGGCGTCGCCCGCGAGGTCGCCCGCTCGGTGCTCCCGGTCGGCCTGTTCTCCTCCATGTACGCCACGTGCAACGCCCGCTCGCTGATGCACTTCCTCGGCCTGCGCACCCAGCACGAGCTGGCCAAGGTCCCGTCGTTCCCACAACGTGAGATCGAGATGGTCGGCGAGAAGATGGAGCAGGAGTGGGCTCGGCTGATGCCCCTCACGTACGCCGCGTTCAACGCCAACGGCCGCGTCGCTCCGTAGTCGTCCCAGGTCAGAGCACGGTACAGATGTACGGATCATCCGCCCGAAGTGTCCGTATTGCGGCGTTTCGAGAAGTTCATCTAGGCTGATCAAACGGACCCGGCACTGCTTGAACCCCCGAGCAGGCAGTGCCGGGCTCCACCTCCCTCACGAGCCCCGAGGGGACCCGGCGGGCAGAGCAGCGAGTAGCGTGTTACCCATGGCTCCGATCTCCACTCCGCAGACCCCCTTCGGGCGGGTCCTCACCGCCATGGTCACGCCCTTCACGGCGGACGGCGCACTCGACCTCGACGGCGCTCAGCGGCTCGCCGCCCACCTGGTCGACGCAGGCAACGACGGCCTCGTCGTCAACGGCACCACCGGCGAGTCCCCGACCACCAGCGACGCGGAGAAAGACCAGCTCGTACGAGCGGTCCTGGAGGCGGTGGGCGACCGCGCCCACGTCGTCGCCGGCATCGGCACCAACGACACCCACCACTCGGTCGAGCTCGCCCGCGCCGCCGAGCGCGCCGGCGCACACGGCCTGCTCGCCGTCACCCCGTACTACAACAAGCCCCCGCAAGAGGGCCTCTTCCGCCACTTCACCGCCATCGCGGACGCCACCGGCCTCCCCGTGATGTTGTACGACATCCCCGGCCGCAGCGGCGTCCCGATCGACACCGAGACGATCGTCCGCCTCGCCGCCCACCCGCGCATCGTCGCCAACAAGGACGCCAAGGGTGACCTCGGCCGCGCCAGCTGGGCCATCGCCCGCAGCGGCCTCGCCTGGTACTCCGGCGACGACATGCTCAACCTGCCGCTGCTCTCCGTCGGCGCCTGCGGCTTCGTCTCCGTCGTGGGCCACGTGGTCACCCCGGAGCTCCGCGCCCTCCTCGACGCCCACCTCACCGGTGACGTCCAGAAGGCCACCGAGGTCCACCAGCGGTTGCTGCCCGTCTTCACGGGCATGTTCCGTACACAGGGCGTGATCACCACCAAGGCCGCCCTCGCCCTCCAGGGCCTCCCCGCCGGGCCGCTGCGCCTGCCACTGGTGGAGCTCTCTCCGGAGGAAACCGCTCAGCTCAAGATCGACCTCGCCGCCGGCGGGGTACAGCTGTAGCCACAGACTTCATAACTGAATACGAACAAAAACCTGACAACAGCAAGTGCACGAATGTCATGCGCGCCACGTGCCTCACTGGTACGTGGCGCGTGTGGTGAGGAGAGTCTTTTGAGTCATCCGCATCCTGAACTGGGCGCGCCCCCGAAGCTGCCCAAGGGCGGCCTGCGCGTCACCCCGCTCGGCGGTCTCGGTGAGATCGGCCGCAACATGACCGTCTTCGAGTTCGACGGCCGCCTGCTGATCGTCGACTGCGGCGTGCTCTTCCCCGAGGAGGAGCAGCCCGGCATCGACCTGATCCTTCCGGACTTCACCAGCATCAAGGACCGCCTCGACGACATCGAGGGCATCGTGCTCACGCACGGCCACGAGGACCACATCGGTGGCGTCCCCTTCCTGCTCCGGCTCAAGCCGGACATCCCGCTCATCGGCTCCAAGCTGACGCTCGCGCTCATCGAGGCCAAGCTCCAGGAGCACCGGATCCGTCCGTACACCCTGGAGGTCTCGGAGGGCGACCGCGAGCGCCTCGGCCCCTTCGACTGCGAGTTCGTGGCGGTCAACCACTCCATCCCGGACGCCCTGGCCGTCGCCATCCGCACCCCCGCGGGCATGGTGGTCCACACCGGTGACTTCAAGATGGACCAGCTCCCGCTGGACAACCGTCTCACCGACCTGCACGCCTTCGCGCGCCTCAGCGAGGAGGGCATCGACCTCCTCCTCTCGGACTCCACCAACGCCGAGGTCCCTGGCTTCGTCCCGCCCGAGCGCGACATCTCGGGCGTCATGCGCTCGGTCTTCGCGGGCGCCCAGAAGCGCATCATCGTGGCCAGCTTCGCCAGCCATGTGCACCGCATCCAGCAGATCCTCGACGCGGCCCACGAGTACGGCAGACGAGTGGCTTTCGTCGGGCGTTCGATGGTCCGGAACATGGGCATCGCCCGCGACCTGGGCTACCTCCGGGTCCCGGCCGGCCTCGTCGTCGACGTCAAGACCCTCGACGACCTCCCGGACCACGAGATCGTGCTCGTCTGCACGGGCTCGCAGGGCGAGCCGATGGCGGCCCTGTCCCGCATGGCCAACCGCGACCACCAGATCCGGATCGTCCAGGGCGACACCGTGATCCTGGCGTCCTCCCGCCCGAATCCGAGCCTCCCCGCCCCGTACCAGGTGAGCGCCAGCATCACGGCGAGC
>NZ_JBEPEL010000143.1:0-7538 GCF_040300825.1 Streptomyces sp. NPDC000229 | reverse complement strand
TCCAGTGACAGGCTCCACGGCCGACCGCGCCGTGCCCCGTCCGCGGCCTCATGGCGAACCACGGTCACCAGCTTGCCGAAGCAGCGAGGGCTCAGCCCGGTGAACGGGACCATCCAGGGCGGCTCCGACGCCGTGATCACACCAGCCACTTGCCTGATCATCCACCGCCGACGATTCTCCCTGCTTGAACGCGATGCGGGAGCGGTCTACCTGCTCGACCACCTGCCCCATGAACCAGCGCATGACCTCGTAGGGCATCACGGGCTCGTCGTGGCCGTGGGCATGTTGCCTCCTTGGTGATGTTGCTTTCCGGCCCCGTCATCCACGAGGCGGAACTGACACCGACTGCCTTGCCGGGAGTCTGTGCGTGGTGGCAACCGGGCGCCTTCGTCGCTCGACCGATCCCCCGCCGAGCCGCCGAGTGGGAAGAACTGCTCGTGAGTCCCTTGCACGATCCGTCGGATGTCCACCCGAACCGCGCCTCAGGCTGGTCCCATCTACATGTTCCGGATGTGTTCGAGCGCGGTGTCGAGGAGCTTGCCCACCTGGTGGAGGGTGGTGGCGGTGGCGGTGGCCAGGTAGGCGGGGTGCTGGGCGAGCGGGGTGAGAACGGCGTGGCCCTTCTCGGGGTCGTCGCCGATGAGGATCGATGGGTGGTCGGTGGCGAGGTGGGGGTCCACGACGAGGAGCTGGCCGGCGGCGCGGTGTCCGCCCAGCACGGCGGGGCCGTCCCAGGCAGGTGCCGTCCCGCCGTAGGCGGTGTGCTGGTCGAGGACGGGGCGGCCGCCGCGGTACACGGTGAGGCGGGTGGTGAGGTGGCCTGGGGGTTCGGCCGTGCGGCCGAGGAGTTGCTCCTCGCGTAGCAGGACGGCCGCGGTGGGCGCGAGGTCGACGGTGCAGGTCTGGTGAAGGGTGCTGTCCGAGGCGCTGATCAGGGGTTGGGGCAGCCAGGTCAGCATGGCGTGGTCGGCGACGGTGAGGCGGACGTCGTAGGTGGCGGGGGCGGTGGTGGCGCCGGGCAGCGCGATGGTGGCGGTCGGCGTGGTCACCTCCAGCCTGGCGTGTTCCTCGGCGATGATGTCGAGGGCGAGCCGGTCCCCGCCCAGGGGTGCGCACATGGAGCTGATCACGCTGACCCGGGCCCACCCGTTGTGGGGTTGCGTCTGGTGCAGGTGGAAGGGGCCGCTGTTGCGCATGAGCGGCACCGTCGTGGTGGAGCCGTCGCGGGCGGCCCTGATGAAGGCGGTGGCCCGGACCCCGGAATGTTCGGGGTCCGTTGGGTGCACCCTTCCGGCTGCGGACGTCTCGTCTGTCCGCCCGCTGTCCATCTCGCATGCTGCGGCGGTCGGTGCGGGGGGTGCTGTGGTGGGCGGCGAGCTCGGGTGTGGTGCGGTGGCTGTCATACGGCGGCCTCGGCCCGCCAGGCGGCCAGGCAGCCGTTGACCCAGTCGGCGACGGGCTGGATGCCGTCGTTTGAGGCGAGGCTGGTGAAGACGACGGGGAGGTTGCCGCGCTGCCGGCTGGCGTCGGCGGCCATGGTGTCCAGGTCGGCGCCGACGTAGGGGGCGAGGTCGGTCTTGTTGATGACGAGGAGGTCGGCGGTGGTGATACCGGGGCCGCCCTTGCGGGGGATGTCGTCGCCGCTGGAGACGTCGATGACGAACACCTGGTGGTCGACGAGGCCCTTGGAGAAGGTTGCGGTGAGGTTGTCGCCGCCGGACTCGATGAGGATCAGGTCCAGCGGGGGCAGTGTCTCCTCGAGCTGTTCGACGGCTTCGAGGTTGGCGGAGATGTCGTCGCGGATCGCCGTGTGCGGGCAGGCGCCGGTCTCGACGGCGGTGATGCGCTCCGGCGGCAGCACGGCTTCGCGGCGCAGGAACTCGGCGTCCTCGCGGGTGTAGATGTCGTTGGTGACGACCGCGATGGACAGCCGGTCGCGCAGGGCGCGGCACAGTGCGGCGACGGTGGCGGTCTTGCCGGATCCGACGGGCCCGCCGAGGCCGATGCGCAGGGCGCGGCGGCTGCCGTTGGGGCGCAGTGCGTCGGCGCTGGGGGTGTGGTGGTGCGGCAGGGTCGTGTCGTGGTCGAGGTGCATGGCGTTCTCCGAACGGTGTGGGGTGTCAGGAGGCGAAGAGCCGCATGGGCCAGGCGGCGTGCTGTTCGCCGGTGATGTCAAGGAGCGGCGACGAGGCGGCGGGCAGGGCTGCGACACCGTCGGTGGCGAGCTGCGCTGCCGCTTCGGCGGCAGTGGCGGCGACGTCGTCGAGTTCGCCGGCGAGCCGGGCAAGGAGGGCGGTCGCGTCGAACGGGTCGAGGCTGAGCAGCCGCACCGCCGCCGTCGCGGGGCCGCCGATGCTCTCGTACGCGGCGCACTGGGCGGCGTCCAACGGCGTCAGACCGGCGGCGCGGGCTGCGACGCCCAGGACCACGGGCTGGTGTGCACCCTGCGGCAGGCGGTGGGCGATCTGGTCGAGCTCGGGGCAGGGCCAGGCGGCCCGGGCGGCCCGCAGCATCTGCCGGCCGAGCTTGCGGGCGACCTGCCGCAGTGCCGGTACGGGGGTGCGTGCGTCGGCGGCCTCGTCCAGCGCCATCGGGTCGTATCCGGTGGCGGCCGCGGCGGCGAGGCCGGCCGCGGTCAGCCCGGCGGTGTGCAGGCGGCCCCGGCAGAACGCCTCCAGGCTTGGGGCGTCGTGGACACCGTGCGAGGCGACCGCGGCCTCCACACCGCCGGAGTGGGCGTGCCCACCGGCGGGGAAACGGCCGTCGGCCAGGACGAGCAGGGCGGCATGGCTCATGGGAACGGTGGCCTGCCTTTCGCAGGTACGGAGTTCAGGAGGAGGGACTTCCCGAGCAGGCGGTCCGGCGGCGGAGCGCCGCCGGGCCGATGTCGTGCTCAGAAGAGGAAGTACCGCTGAGCCATGGGCAGTTCGGTCTCATAGAGATCCGGATTCGGTGGCTGGTTCTTCTCGAACATCAGCCCGTCATTCGGGGCGCCTTCCACCTTGGTGAGGCTGTCCATGGTCGTGCCCCACTCATGTCCCGGGGGATTCGCGGCTGTGCCCGTGCCGGAGCCCGTGCCCGTGCCCGTGCCCGTGCCCGTGCCGGGGCCCGTGGCCGTGGCTGCTGTGCCCGTGGTTTGGCTCTTGCTCTTGCTCTCGCCGATGGTGACGCTGAAAGTCTCGGGACCGATTTCGATCTCCGGCGACTCATCGTTGAGCTTCATGCTCTGCTTGGTCACGTCACGAGTGGATTTGGTCTCCTTCACCCCCTTGGTCAGGTTGTACTTCGTCTTGATGCCGACCGCCTCGGGCACCACGAAGTTGAAGGAGTTGCCTCCCGGGGCCCGGCCGCATGCCCCCCACACCGGGCGGGGCAAGTACGGCTGCGGTGTCGGGATCGACGCGTTGGCGTCGCCGACCTGCGCGTAGGCGATCTGTCCGCCCTTGATGATCATGTGTGGCTTGACGCCGAAGAACTTCGGCTCCCACAGCACCAGATCGGCGACCTTGGAGGTACCACCGGGGCCGGTTGGCTCGACGGAGCCGACATGCTCGTCGATGCCATGGGCGATGGCCGGGTTGATCGTGTACTTGGCGATGTAGCGCCTGACGCGGAAGTTGTCGCGCCTGTCGGTGTCCTCCGGCAGGTGGCCGCGGCGCTTCTTCATGACGTGCGCGGTCTGCCAGGTCCGCATGATCATCTCGCCGATACGCCCCATGGCCTGTGAGTCGGAGGACATCATCGAGATGGCGCCGGTGTCGTGCAGCCAGTCCTCGGCGGCCATGGTGGAGGGCCGGATACGCGAGTCTGCGTATGACTTGTCCGCAGGGACGTCGAGGTTGAGGTGATGGCAGACGACCATCATGTACATGTGCTCGGCGACGGTGTTGACCGTCAGGGGGCGGGTCGGGTTGGTCGACGCGGGCAGGACACTCTCGTAGCCCTTGCCCACCAGCTTCATGATGTCCGGTGCGTGGCCGCCGCCGGCGCCTTCGACGTGGAAGACGTGAATGCCTCGGGGCTTGCCGGTGTCGGGGTGCTTGGTGGCGTTGAAGGTGTCCTCGACGAACCCGGACTCGTTCATCGAGTCGGCGTGCAGGGCGACTTGGGCGTGGTAGGTGTCACAGATCTCCAGCGCCTTATCGATGGCCGCGGGGGTGGCTCCCCAGTCCTCGTGGACCTTGAGGCCGATGGCGCCGGCCTTGATCTGGGCCTCCAGCGCCTCGTAGGAGATCGTGCCGCCCTTGCCGAACAGGCCGATGTTGACCGGGTAGGCGTCCAGGGCCTCGAACGTCCGCCGGAGGTGCCACTCGCCAGGCGTCACGGTGGTGGCCCGGCTGCCTTCCGCGGGGCCGGTGCCGCCGCCGATGAGCGTGGTCACTCCCGACGCGAGTGCCTCGTGGATCTGCCCGGGGCCGATGAAGTGCACATGGGTGTCGATGCCGCCCGCGGTCAGGATCCGCCCGTTGCCGGAGATCACCTCGGTTTCCGGCCCCACCACGAAGTGCGAGGCACGCCCGCCCCGGTTTTCCTCGGCCGTGTAGGGCTTCGGTGTCATCGTTTCCGGGTTGTAAGCCTGGCCGATCGCCTTGATCTCGCCGTTTCGCAGGCCGACGTCGGCCTTCACCACACCCCAGTAGTCGATGATCAGCGCACCGGTGATCACCGTGTCCACCGGATTGTGTGTGGGGTCGCTCCTGGGGAAATGCGACTGGCCCATCGACTCCCGGATGACCTTGCCGCCGCCGAAAAGCATCTCGTCGCCGCTACGGCCCGGCCCCCCGCACCAGTCCGCCTCGATCTCGACGATGAGATTCGTGTCGGCGAGCCTGACCCGGTCGCCCTTCGTCGGGCCGTACAGCGTGGCGTAATCCTGCCGCCACAGCGGCACCGGAGGGCGCACGGTGAAGCTGAGCTCGCGCGGCGTCGACTTCACCACACCACTCGTCTGACCGGAGCTACCACTCATGGGGCCACCTTCCACTCACTCGAATCCTTGACTCGAAGGCCCTTGACCAAGTGGTCTCCCTTGATGGGCACCACCCACACTTCGCGTACGTGTTCGGGCTCGATCCGCTCCGACGTACCGGCCGCAATGTGCAGCCGCTTCCCCTTCACGTCATCGTCGGCCGGGTCGGTGCACTTCTCGTCCTTGAAGAACTTGAGGCACGCATTCACGTCGCCCAGGTGGAAGTGGGAGCCGACCTGGATGGGGCGCTTCGCGGTGTTCTTCGCCCACAGCGGCCCCTCCCTCAAGGAGTCCTCGTGGTCGTCCGCGTTGAACGTCACCGCGTGCCGACCGTCCTCCGCGAGAAGTTCGTACTTGCCCGGGTAGACCTTCGCACGAGGGTCCGCCTTGCCGAGCGGGTCCGGGATGGTCACCAGCTTCGTGCCGTCCTTGAACGTCGCTTCGACCTGCACGTCGCGGATCATCTCGGGCACGCCGTCCATGACCTCGAAGTCCGTCAAGTTGCCGTTGCCGGCCTTATTGGGGATCTTGAGCGACTTCGCCACATCGCTCAGCTTGGTATCCATGAGCTCGGCGACCGTCTTCGTGTCGTGGCGGGCCTCCTCCAGCACATAGGCCGCCAACAGCGCCATGACTTCCGGGTAGTTCAGTGCGAGATCAGGCTGGCGCCTGAGTCGTCGTTCGGCCAGATCCGCCGCGACACGGATCATGAGCCGCTCCTGCTCATGTGGCGTCAGATGCATGCGGGTTCTCCTTCCTGTGGTTCGGCGTGACGTGCACGGCGAGTCGCCAAGGAGAACCCGGTGCGGACGCCACTCATGTGCTCAACGACCCAGGCAGGAATAGAAACGGAAGCAATGCCTCCATTCATGCTTTCGGATGTAGCTTGATCAGCGAGCCATCGGCGTCACCCCCTCATCGAGCAGTACGGGCAACGGCTTCTGCTACGCCGTAGGAATAGAGGCTGGCCCTCAGTCGCTGGCTCTGCGGTGCTCCAGGCGCTGGGCGGCATACTGGCGAGATTCCGGCATGGCAGCTGTGACAGCCTGCGGACATGCCAGAACTGCGGGTTCTCGCAGGCCGTCACTACGCCATCGTCGGCAGTGGCTGGTGTGATCACGGCGTCGGAGCCGTCCTGGATAGTCCCGTTCACCGGGCTGAGCCCTCGCTGCTTCGGCAAGCTGGTGACCGTGGTTCGCCATGAGGCCGCGGACGGGACACGGCGCGGTCGGCCGTGGAGCCTGTCATTGGAAGACCGGGTGCTCCTCGTCGTGGCGTAGTGGCGCACGAATACGCTGCGCCAGCTCGCCCCCGCTCTTCGGGGTCTCCAAGTCGGCCGCCGACCGGATCATCGAACACCTTGGTCCGAAACTGGCGGCACTCCAGCCGCGCAAGCGGTTCAGTAAAGACACCGTGCTCATCGTGGACGGCACCCTCGTACCCGCCTGCACGTTCGCGGAGAACCGGTAGTTGCGTGAGGAGGCTCCGACCGTGCGGTCACGGACCGGGATCAAAGTGCCGTCCACGATCCACAACCGCTCGACCACATCGGCAGGGCGGGTGGCCGGCTCGATGGCCAGGAGCGGCCGCAGCCGCTGGATGACCCGGCACACCGTTGCCGGCGAGACACCGAACAGCGGCGCGAGCTGTCGCATGATGAGGTTCGTGCGGTAGTACACCGCGACGAGCAGCACCCGGTCGGCCAGCGGCAGGCACCACGGCCGACCACCGCCAGGACCGTTCCCACCCCGTTCCCGCACCACCTTCAGCAGTCGCTCGAACTGCCGCATCCGCAGCCCCGTGAACGTCTCCACCACAACGGCTCAGCCCTCAGCACCCCACCCATACAGGAAAAATGCCCGAACACAGCCTTCTGCAACACGCTTTAGCACCGCTGTGGTGGAACCGCTCGTCAGGGCGGTATCCACTACGATCGTCGGCGGCCGGTCGGCCGTATGTGCTCGCGGTGGATCGCGACAGTGAGATCTTCCATGGCATTGAGGGTGCCCGGGCGGTTGCCTGCATCAAGGCAGCCAAGCGCTGTAGCAGCCGCTGCCCGAACGGGTTCCGGCACCTGCGGTCGCGCTGCGATGGCGTTCGCGGCCGCACGACGCTCTAGGTCGTGTTCGGAAAGTCATGGGAGCCAGAGTCGGAGGCAGGCGAGAGTGACCATGGCTTGGTAGTGGGTGGCGCGTTTGTCGTAGCGGGTGGCCAGGGCCCGGTTCTGTTTAAGCCGGTTGAAGCAGCGCTCGATGACGTTGCGCCGCCGGTAGGCGGCCCGGTCGAGGCGGCAGAGGCTCTCGCCTCGCCGGATGCGTCCGTTGACCTGGTCGATCCGCTCCGGGATCGTCGCGGCGATGCCGCGTCTGCGGAGGTAGGCGCGGATCTTGCGGGCCGAGTAGCCCTTGTCCGCGACGATGCGGTCGGGCCGGGTCCGGGGCCTGCCCGGCCCCGGCCGGGTGATTCGGACCTTGGCCATGAGGCCTGCCAGGGAAGGTCTTCCAGCCAGGTGGCGGGCGGCTCGGCGTCGTCGGTGGACGTGACCGCCGCCGGGGCGCCGAGGTCCCGC
>NZ_JBEPEL010000142.1:0-8056 GCF_040300825.1 Streptomyces sp. NPDC000229 | reverse complement strand
GTCCCCGGCCGGGTTGTCGCCGGTCATCCAACCCCCGTCGACGAGGCTCAAGCCGCAGCGGGAGGCCGCGAGTTCGAAGAGCTCCCGGTCGGGCTTGCGGATCTCGAGGTCGCCCGACACGGCGACACCGTCGACCAGATCGGCGAGGCCGGCCGCGGTGAGCTTGGCGCGCTGGATGTCCGAGGCGCCGTTGGTGACGACGCCGATCGTCCAGCCGGATTCGCGCAGGTACACCAGGCCTTTGAGGACCTCCGGACGACAGGTGACGGCGGCCGCCATCAGATCGACGTACTCCTGCCACAGATGCTCGGCGGTCTCCTTCAGGCCGAAGGTGGCGCGCAGTCGTACGAAGTCGCCCGAGTTCGCTCGGTCGGCCAGCTCGGTGAGGAGCCACTGTTCAACGGCTGCGCCGAAGGCGTGCGTACGGCACAGCGCGGTGACGGCGGCGGTAAAGGCGTACTGCCGGTCAACGAGCGTGCCGTCCAAGTCGAAGAGGGCAAGGCGGGTCACGAGCAAGAACCGTACCTATCTGGGCTCTCCGTCACCCATGACGTCCGAGACGTGATCGCGCACCAGGCGTGTGGCCGACACGTCGTCACGCACCGTCACTCGCTGGTGCCCAGGGGGAGTAGGGTGTCCCTGGACCTGATCGACAACCGCAAAAGAAAAAGCCCTCCGGACCTTAGGCAAGTCCTGAGGGCTCTCGGCCGGGAGAACCCGGCCCGGCGAACCCCCTTTGGCAAGAAAGGAGGTCGCGCGATGAAGGGTACCCGTACCCGCACGCGGACACACACCACCCCGCCGTTGCAGCGACCCATGCGCGTCGCTCCGGCGGGGTGCCCGCGTTCCAGCGGCCTCCTTGGGACCCCACCCGCCCCAGAGCCGTTCCGGTTTTGGGCAGTTCGACTTCCGTGCTGGTGGGCAGCACGGACAGCTCTCCGCTCGGGAGGCCGAATCGTCGTAGTCACGTGATGCGTGGCGGCGCCCTTCGGGCCCATAGCCGCCGGGACGCCCAGGTCCTGAGGTGTTAGCCGCACCTCGGCTGAGCGCCCCCTTCTGACACCGACCGGATTAGCAGCCCCGGTCGAAGGGGTCGTCCGGACCGGTTAGCAGCCGGATCCGAACACTCGTACTGGTTCTCCCAGAACCACGAAGCACCTACAGGGGGCTTCGTCATGCCGTCTTGGCGATGCCTCCACGACAGGAGCCATCATGCAGGACAGCCGCGCCGTTTTCCAGCCCAGCTACGCCCGTTTGATCCGATTTCACGCCTTCTGGTCACTGTCATCTACAGCACTTCACGCCGCACCTTCCTCCGGCGGGCCACTGAGGGCGGTCGCGGTGTCTACCGCCCCGCTCGCGCGCCCCCTCTCCGAGATCGGTGAAAACTCCGTCGACGGCGGCGTCCGCGAGGGACGCATCCCGTGTCGCGGGACCGATTACAAGATCGTTAACCACCGTGTGGGAGCGCCGGGGGCGGTCGGCGCTAAGCGGCCCCTGTCCACAGGCTCCCTGCGCAAGGCTGCCCGGATGATCTCTTCCCCCTACGTCCGGATGGGCCGGTGAGCGCCGTGGCGGCACCGGCCGCCGTAATGGTGCCCGCTCCGCGCCCGGCGGTCGACGACGCCGTCACGGTCACCGTGCTGCCCGGCTTGTTCGTGCCGGAGGCGCGGCAGTGGCTGTCGACGTCGACGGGCCGGATCGCGCCGGAGGGCTATTCGTGGATGCAGGCGGTCCACTGGGTCGCCGGGTCCGGGCTGTATCAGCCGCGACGGCATCGGTCGCACGGGCCTCGCTCGTTCGGGGCGACGACGGTGCGTGTCGCCCAGGAGCTGGCGCAGCTGTCGCCGTGCCGTCCGGGGATCGAGTACCTGGTGCGCCGCACTGGGCTGTCGGAGCGGTCGGTGGAGTACCACTTGGCGATGCTGCGGGAGGCCGGGCTGCTCGCGTACGTCGTGCGGGGCACCCGGGTGCGCGGTGAGACGGCGCAGGCGTCGGAGTTCGCGCGGATGATCCCGCTCGAGTTCGACCAGGCGCTGGGGATCCGCACGGTGCTGCGGGGGGAGGGGGCGCCGGAGTACACGCGCGCGGTGACCGGGATCGCGGAGGCCGGCCGGGAGCTGATGGCGAAGCTGGCAAGGAAGGCATCCCGGAAGGTGCGGAAGCCGCGTGCGAAGTTGTCCTCGAAGCGCCCTGCGACGGGCGCCCGGGAGGACGGTGAGCAGGGGGGTATGACGGTTGTTTCGGATGAGGTCCGTTGCACCCCAATGCAGGTGGGTTCCTCAAGTGTTTCGACTGCGGGTGCTACTTCCTTCCCCCCTGAGAGCAAGCTCACAAGCGGGGATGCGAAGTCCCCCACCCCGAAGAAGTCCAAGGCGAAGGTCGGTGGCCGGAAGCTCAACCGCGTCGGTCGCCGCTTTCAGCTGGCCCGGGAGCTCACCGAGCAGGTCGAGTGGCTGCGTAGTTGCTCGGTACCCCGGATCGCCTGGGTGACGCGCGGGGTTGCCGATGCTGGATGGACGGTGAGCGAGGTCCTGGCCTGGCTGCATGTCCGCGGTGAGGCCGCTCAGGTTCGCCGCGGGTCGGGGCTGCTCGCCGTCCTGCTGGCCGGGGCGGAGACCGTCTTGGACACGCCGGCCAAGCGTGCAGCTGCCGTCGAGCAGTGGCACGCATCCCAAGAGGCCCGGCGGCGTCACCGGATCGAGGAGGTTCGCGCCGAGCGGGAGAGGCATGACGGTTCCTGGGACTCTCCTGCCGGCGCCGCCCTGAAGCGCGAGCTCGAGGTGGCGTTCACCCGCATCAACGACGCCGCACGCAACCTTCACCCTGCGGTGGCATACGGCTCCGACGAACATGCTCAGGCCAACGCCGAGCCGTTCGAGATCAGCGAGCGGGAGCGCGCCTCAATGCGCGAAGAGGCCCGTGCGCAGCTCCGGCTCGGGTCGACGGACTTGATCGAGGACATGGTCTACGCCCTCGGCCGCACCGAGGCCGAGCTGCTCTTCGGCGAGGACCTGGTCCGTCGCGCACAGCAGCTCGACGGTTTCGCCCGTAGTTCCCTGACCACGTACAAGACCCAGTAGGAAGGCCCGCCATGACTGACACCGCCGTGCCCAATCGGGACGTCGCGGCAGCGTCCGGTGCTGACCTCGCCCGGATCGCGCTCCACCAGGCACGCGAGGCCGCCCGCCAGCGTGGTGCCCAGGTACGCTCCCCACGCCGGCCGCAGCCCGTCAGCATGCAGCAGCGCGACCGCCGCGACCCCACCGGGTTCGCCACCGTCCTGCAGTCCCTCATCGCCGAGCGCGCCTGGGACGTCCCCGCCTCCGGAGGGAGCATCCTCGACCAGTGGCCCGACATCGCCTCCGCAGTCGCGCCGAACCTCGCAGCTCACGCGACCGCCGTCGCCTTCGACGCACCGACCGGGCGGCTCGACCTGCGGCCCGACTCGCCCGCCTACGGCACGCAGCTTCGCCTCTTCGCCAGGACGATCATCGCCGCTGCTAACGAGCGGGTGGGGGCGGCCGTGGTTCGCGAGGTCCGCGTCCTTCCTGAAGGTGCCACCACCATCCCGGCGCCGGTGCCGACGGCTGACGTCCGTTCCGAAGTTCCGGCCGACGCCCCGGTCAAGACTCGGGAGAACGCCTCGGCCGGCTACCGGCGCACGCTCGCAGTTCTCCTGTCCACACGCACGCCGCCAAGTAGCGAAAGCTGACACAATGCGATCGCCACGCCGAGGGAACGCGAGGGAGGCGTCGACGGCCGTGAGCGGCTCCAATCATCCTGCCGTGCGAGGAGACATGGCGGCCCTCGCCCTCAGGGCAGCAAGGGCGAACGCACGCTTCCGAAAGTCGGACAGACGCTCCGAGCTGCCCCCGCCGCAGCGCCGACGGCGCAATGCCGTGCCGGTCCCGCTGGACCAGGTCCTGCTCGACCTCATCGCCAAAAGGTGGCCTGCGGCTTCGCTCGCCGCAGTCAGAGCGCTCTGGCAGGACTCCGTCCATGAGATCGCCAAGCATGTCTCGGTCATGAACTACGACGCCGCCAGCGGTCTGCTGTCCGTGCGCGCCGACTCGGTCGCATGGGGGACGCAGACCCGACTTCTCGCCCCCATGCTGGTCGGCAGGCTCAACGAGACCTTCACGACGGCAGGCGTCGGGCCCGTACGGCAACTCCGTATCGCCGGTCCTCGGCTGACACCCCTGACCGTGGCCGGCGCCGAGAACGCCCCCCTCCACCCGTCGCGGCGGTCCGCGTCCCGCCTTCCCCGCGCCTTCACACACGTCGACACCCCGGTCCCCGACCAGGCGGTCGCCGACGCGCTGTCCCGGCAAGCCGCCAACGCGGTTCACCAAGCGCACAGCCGGCCGGCCCGCCATGAGGCCGCCCTCTCACCGGCGAGAGAAACCTCGCCCTCCGAGGCTGCGCGGCAAGCAGCTCTGCGCCGCGCCAGGGCAACCAAACGCGACTCGCTCCAGCCGGCTGCGGAGCAATAGAGTCGTCATCCGATCATGACCATCGCCAGCGTCTGCACCGCTGGCACCGGGGCGGGGGATCACCAGCATGAGCAGCGACGCGGACAGCAATCAGTTTCCCAACAGCGACGACAACGCGGAAAGGACCGTGCTGCGCTCGTTGCTGCTGTCCACGGACACCGTCGCCGACGTCGTGGAGATGCTGGAGGCCCACGACTTCACCCGGCCCGCCCATGCCTTGATCTACGAGGCCGTTCTCCGCGTCTACGGCGCCGGGGACACCCCGGACGTCGTCCGGGTGTCCGCGGTACTCGACTCCGACGGCACCCTCAAGGCGGCAGGCGGCAGCGACTACCTCGCCTCGCTGATCGCCCGTGGCACCGGAGACGGCTGGCGCCGCGCCGCAGAGCGTGTCCGGGCCACCGCCATGCTGCGGCGCACGAAGGAAGCCGCTGCACGTGTCGAGAGCCTGGCCTCTGAGAGCGATCCCGACGACGTCGACCGCCTCGCCGACATCGCCCAGGCGGAAATCCTGGCCGCCACTCTCCTCCGCCCTCGAGGTCTTGCCCCGTCCCACTCGATCGGCGACATCCTGGAAGGCGCCCTCGACGAACTCGAAGCCGCCGCAGGCAGCACCGGCAGCTTCAGCGGAATCCCGACCGGCTTCACAGACCTCGACGCGCTCACCAACGGGCTGCGTCCCGGACACCTCATCGTCATCGCAGCCCGCCCCGCCATGGGCACCACCACCCTCGCCCTGGACTTCCTGCGGTCCGCCGCGATCAAGCACGACATCCCTGCGGCCCTGTTCACCTACGAATCCGGCCGCGAGGAAATCGCCACCCGCATCCTCAGCGCGGAAGCGCGTGTCCCGCTGCACTACATGCGAGCCAGCACGATGGACGACGACCACTGGGTGAGATTGGCACGCCGACTTCCGGACGTCGCAAAAGCTCCCCTGTACATCCAGGACGAAGCCTGGCCCACGTTCACCGACCTCCGCGCACAGTGCCGCCGGCTCGCCGGCCAGCGGGCCGTCAAGCTCATCGTCGTCGACAACCTGCAGATGATGACCTACCGGACCCGGCCGCTGGGCTCCCGATACGAAGAGGTCTCCGAAATCTCGCGCTGCCTCAAGCTGCTCGCCTCCGAGCTGGAGGTTTCCGTCGTCGCCATCTCCAAGGCCAACCGCGGCGCCGAAGAGCGCACCGACAAAAGGCCGATGCTCACCGACCTGCGTGACTCCGGATCGCTGGAGGACAACGCCGACCTCGTCGTCCTCCTGCACCGCGAGGACGCCTACGAGAAAGAGTCCCCGCGCGCCGGCGAGGCCGACTTCATCGTCGCCAAGCACCGCAACGGCCTCACCGCAACGATCACCGTCGCATTCCAGGGCCACTACTCCCGGTTCGTCGACATGGCCCAGACCTGAGCGGAGACCTGTGGGGTCTCAAATCTCGCGGCACAATCTCACGATCTTGGCATCGAACGCGGCATCGAACAGGGGAACCGCAGTTCAGAGGCTTGCCGGTTCCGGCCTGCCGGTTGAGACCGCGAGGAAGTGCCACGTTCGTGAGACTGAGCGGCTGTGCCATCGACCTGAGACAGCGGAGGAGCTGCTGGTCAGCAAGCACGGCCTGTGCCACGAGGGGCGAGACCCTACAGACCTGCAGTGCTCGACAACCTCGGCCGGTACGACGGCGCTCACGGCGACTTTTGCAAGGTTCACCTGTGCTGCCGCTGCCAGCAACGTCCCTGGGCCAAGCGGGTAGGCGAAGAACGCCTCTGCGGCCTGTGCGCCTCATGCTGCTTGGAGTGCGGCCGAGCACCAGCACGGCACCTCGATGGTCTACACAACGGGTTGTGCGCCGAGTGTCGTGGCCTGTGCGCCGGCTGCGGCAACCCGCTCCCGGCAGAAGGCGCGTGCCGGTGCCGAACGTGGAAGCGGGGCCCAGGCAGCGATCCGATCGGGTTCATCATGCAGGGCTTCCCCCAACCGCTGCTCCAAGCCCTCAGCCACCGCCTCCCGCGGACCCTTCCCGACATCCTCTTCGCCGAACTCGCCCACCGGACTCCGGCCCAGCTCCTCGACCGCATCGCACGCCGATGGCACACCCGCTGGTCCCACGCCATCCACGAGCGCGACGAGGACAACCGGCTCCGCTGGGCCCCGCAGGAGATCGCCGAGTTCCTCGTCGGCCGCGGCCCCTGCCCCAACCCCGCCTGCGAGGACGGACACCTCATCCACGACGCAACACCCTGCCCGTACTGCCAGCAGCCCGAGAACCGATTCGTCCCCGGAACCGCCGAGAGCACCTCCACCAGCGAACATGCCCGCAAGGCCGCCGCCGAAATCCGCCAGGCGCTCTTGGCCAGCCGAACCGAGCGGAGGAAGAAGCCGGGCATCCGTCCAGGAGCCTCGCCTTGGCCACTGCCGCCCACATCAGCGCAGCAGCGGTGATGGCTTCGCCCGTACGCCGTCAATGCATGGGGGTACGGCACGAACGGGCACGACTCCCCGGCTCCGACCGCGAGCGGCATGATGATGTGGTCGGCCGGGCTGTGCGAGGCGTGCGCGGAGGCCGGACTGATCGGCCGACCATCTGGACGCGGACCCGGCTCTGGCGGCGTCCGCGGCGGGTATGCCGGTCCGGCAGCTCGGGAGCGCGGCGCCGCACGGCGCCGGCGGGCTCCTTGGGGTGCGGTGCGGGTGATGGTGGGGCCGTGCCCGCACCGCGCGGTCAGCGTACGGGCCCGGGCCAGCGGGGCAGGGCTGTGTCAGTGGGGGCTCTTATGGTGGGGTTCGCTCGAACTCAGCACACGGGGGGACCATGTCCGAGACCAGCATCGTCATGCCGGGGCACGCGCCGCATCCGTCGATCGTCCACGCGCCGACCCGCCGCGCCCTGGCTCCGGGGGAGCGGCTGGACGGCCAGGGCTTGGTCAGCTTCCGCCCGCTCACCGGGCCGTCGCTGCTGACGGTCCGTGAGTATCTGATCGTGCGGGGCGGCGGAACTGCTGCTGATCGGCCATCTGATCGTGGAGGGGGAGGAGGGCGAGGAGGTCGTCGTCGACGGTGCCACGGGGCGGGTGTTCAGCATGTGGCTCTACGAGAAGTCGCTGGAGGGAGCCGAGCTGTTCCCGCTGGCACCGTCGGTCGGAGCGCTGCTCCGCTTCCCCGCGGCGCAGCGGGTAGACCTCGACGGATACCGGATCGCCGGGGCGGGCGTTCTGCGGTCGGCGCACGATGCGGATCTCCTCCAGGGCGGGGGAGAGGTCTTCCAGCCGGATCGCGCACAGTTCGCCGATGCGGGAGCCGGTGTCCAGGGTGACCGAGGCCATCGCCAGCATCCGCACCCAGCGGGGGAAGCCGCGGGTGAGCAGGCCGCCCTCGGCGGTCCAGTGGGTGCGCCGGTAGGCAGGATACGCAGGTGGGACCGTACTGGGCGGTTGGAGGAGATGTGGGCGAAGCGCGCCGGGCCATGGCCCGGAGCACACCCGATTGCGGGATATTCCCCTTCGCCGGCCCCTGACCGGTCATACGATCATCGCCGGTTCTCCGACCTGCCGAACCACCTTCC
>NZ_JBEPEL010000141.1:0-8197 GCF_040300825.1 Streptomyces sp. NPDC000229 | reverse complement strand
GTCGGGTCGGGGTCGCCGGTCCACCAGGTGGTGGTCACCGGGCGGCGTACGACGGCCGGTTCGGCTACCACTCGGCGCCGACGGCGCCGCCCTTCTTCCAGCCGCCGGCGAAGATCTTCGCGCCGCCGGCGGACTCCAGGGCGGCGAACTTGCCCTTGTCCCACTCGGCGGCGTGGAATTTGCCGTGGTCGTCCTTGCCGTCGTCGCCGTGAGCGGCGGCGGGGACGGTGCCGACCGCCATGGCAGCGGCGACCAGGGCCGTGCAGGCGAAAGCCTTCCTGAGCATCTGTTCCTCCGTGGACGCGCCGCCCGGTCCGTCCGGGCGGGGTTCGGAGGGAGGGGTTCCCGGGTTTGCGGGTATCGGCGCGCCCCGGAAGGCGAATCCCACCCTTTCAGGGGTGCCCGATCAGCGCATTTGGCGGCGCACCAGCTCGTACAGATGTCCGCCCGGGTCGGCCAGGAGCGTGGCAGGGGGGCCCTGCTCGACGATACGGCCGGCGGACATGACGATCACGCGGTCGGCGTCCATCACCGTCGACAGGCGGTGGGCGATCACCAGCCGGGTGGCGTCGATGCGGCGCGTGGAGTCGATGACGATGCGCTGCGCCTCGTTGTCCAGCGCGCTCGTCGCCTCGTCCAGGAACAGGATCCGGGGGCGGCGGATCAGGGCCTGGGCGATCATCAGGCGCTGGCGCTGGCCGCCGGAGATCGCCCCGCCGCCCGCGATCATCGTGTGCAGACCCATCGGCATGCGCCTGATGTCCTCCGCCAGGCCGGCCATCTCGGCGGCCGCCCACACCTCCTCCTGGGAGAACGACTCGGCACCGCTGATGCAGTCCAGGATCGAGCCGGTGAGAGGCTGGGCGTTCTGGAGGACGACACCGCACTGGCGGCGCACCGCCGCCTGGTCGAGGGCGGTCAGGTCCTGGCCGTCGTACAGGACACTGCCCGTCACCGGCCGGTCGAAGCCGATGAGCAGACGCAGCAGGGTGGACTTGCCGCAGCCGCTGGGTCCGACGACGGCCACGAACTCGCCCGGCCGGATGTGGAGCGACACGTCGTCGAGGACGAGGGGCGCGTCGTCGGAGTAGCGGAAGGAGAGGTTGCGGGCCTCTATGGCGCCGGACAGGACGCCGGGCTGGGTGGTGGAGCCGCGGACCTCCGGAGCCTCGTCCAGCACCGGCTTGATCTGTTCGAACAGGGGCAGTGCCGCGGCGGCCGACACCAGGGCCCCGGTGATCTGGGTGACCGATGTCAGCAGCATCGTCACCGACGTACTGAAGGTGAGGAACTCGCCGGCCGTCATGCTGCCGCGCGCGGGTCCCGCCAGGAGCATGAACATGATGAGCGAGCAGAGCGGGAGGTAGACGGCGTCCAGGACGGTGGTGACGTTGCGGATCCGGCCGGCCCGTTGCTGAAGCTCGCGCGAGCGGGCGAACTCCCGCGCCCACGCCGCGTACGCGAAGCTCTCCGCCGCCGCGACGCGCAGCTTGGGCAGCCCGCGCAGGGTCTGGAAGGCCTGGTTGTTCAGCTTGTTGTTCAGCTCGACCAGCCGCCGCTGCCAGCGCACCTGCCACAGCCCGAGCCCGAGGAAGACGATTCCGATGACCAGCAGCATCGCCATCGCGGCCAGCGCCAACGGGACGCTGTAGCAGAGCAGCAGCACCAGGTTCACCACACCCACCGTGCTCGCCTGCACGGCAACCGGACCGACCCCGGTCAGTACGCGGCGGATCGCGCTGATCCCCATGGCCGCGCTCGCCAGCTCCCCGGTGGAGCGCCCGGCGAAGAACTTCGTCGGCAGCCGCAGCAGCCGGTCCCACACCGCCGGCTGGAGGACGCTCTCGATGCGCCCCTCCATCCGCAGCACCGTCAGGTTCTGCATCAGCATGAACGCCGCCGACACCACACCCGCGATCATCACGGCCACGGCCACCTGCACGATCAGGCTCGTCTGCGCGGCCGGTACGTACACGCCGAGGATCCTGCCGGTCGCGACCGGCACCAGCGCGCCCAGCCCCACCGTCACCAGCCCGGCGAGGGCCAGATTGCGTACGTCGCCCCCCGCGCCCCGCAGGCTGAAGCGCAGCAGCCGCGACGGCGTCATCGGGCGCTCCGGCAGCGGGCGGTAGAACATCACCGCCCGCGGCTCCAGCTCGGCGGCCTTCTCCGCGTCGATCCGTATCCGCAGCCCCGAGGCCGGGTTCACCGCCTCGTACCGGCCGCGCCGCCACAGCAGCGCCACCGGGGCGCCGGACTTCGCCCAGTGCCCCACCAGGGGCCCGGAGTCCGTACGCCACCAGCGCCCCTCCAGTCGCACCGCTCGGGTGCGGACCCGGGACGCGACCGCGATGCGCTCCACCGCTCCGGTCCGCTCGTCGGCCACACCGCTCGCCGACGGTTCGGCCAGCGTGATCCCGGCCGCTCGGGCGACCTGCCGGCACACCGCGAACGTGGCGTCGTCGTCCGCTGCCGAGTTCCTCTTCCGGCCCCCGCGGTCCGGCCGCCCGATGGACGCCAGCAGCGCCTGGTCCGCCCGCGCGCGGACGGCCTCGCCCGCCTTCATGCCGGCCGCCGCCCGGTCCTCGTGGGCGCGTTCCAGCTGCTCGATCCAGCGGTCCACCGCGGACAGCAGCCGGTACTGCTGGTTCACCATCCGCTGCCACAGCGCGCCGTCGACGAGCAGGTCGCCCGCCGCGTCCGCGCTGTACGCGGCGCCGTACTGGACGCTGCCGGGCGGGACCGGCATCCACAGCATGTCGTCGTCGGCGACGGTCTCGTCCGCCGGGGAGCGTCCGTCGTCGAGAGGCGCCTCGAACAGCACGCCCAGGCTGCGGGCGGTGCCCAGGGCGAAGGCGTGCTCCAGGGGCGTGGCTTCGCCGTAGGGGTGGTGGTACGGGTCCTGTCCGGCGTACAGCTCCCGTAGCCCGATCCGGCGCAGCGCGCAGTCCTGTGCGGGCCGGCCCACCAGGGTGTGCTGCGGTCCCTCGACGGGGCCGAGGAGCAGGCTGCCGGCCTCCAGGCGGCCCAGGAAGTGCCAGTGGCCCTGCTGGGCGGCGTCGACGGCGAACAGGTCGAGCCCGCCCGCCACGACCAGCCACAGCACGTGCGGACCCTCCAGCGGTACGGTGCGCAGTCCCGCGCAGTCGACGGGGGAGCCCAGGGCGCCCAGGGCGTGGACCACCGGGTCGGCGGCGGCCACCGCGGGGTGGACGCCCGGGTGAACGCCCGGGTGGACCACGGCGTGGGCCTCCGGGTGTACGTCCGGGGGAACCGGCATGTCAGCGCTCCTTGACCAGCTCGGCGTACGCGCCGGAGGCGGCGAGCAGTTCCTCGTGGCGGCCCCGTTCGACGACCGTGCCGTGGTCCAGGACCACGATCTCGTCGCTGTCGCGGACCGTGGACAGCCGGTGGGCGATGACCACGCACGCGCAGCCGCGCCGCCGCAGGTTGTCGATGATGATCTGCTCGGTCCGGGCGTCCAGTGCGCTCGTCACCTCGTCGAGGACGAGGACGCTGGGCCGCCGCACCAGGGCGCGGGCGATCTCCAGGCGCTGGCGCTGCCCGCCCGAGAAGTTGCGGCCGTCCTGTTCGACGCGGCTGTGGATACCGCCGGGGCGGCGCGCGACGACGTCGTCGTACACGGCGGCGTCCTTCAGCGCGGCGACGACGGCGTCGTCCGGTATGGAGGGGTCCCACAGGGCGACGTTGTCCCGGACGGTCCCTTCGAAGAGGAACACGTCCTGGTCGACGAACGACACGGAGGCGGCGAGCGCGCCGCGCGGGATGTCCTCCAGGCGCTGCCCGTCGATGCGGATCGTCCCCTCCCAGGGGGTGTAGAGGCCCGAGATCAGCCGGGAGACGGTCGACTTGCCGCTGCCCGAGCCGCCGACCAGCGCCACCTGCTGCCCCGGTCCCACGGACAGGGAGAATCCGCTGAGCAGCGGCTTGTCCAGCGGGCTGTAGCCGAAGGTGATGTTCTCCAGCCGCACATGGCCCTTGAGGCGGCGGGTGCTCGCGTCCGGCTCCACGCGCGCGTAGAGGGCGTCCACGGGGAAGCTCTCGACGTCCTTCAGCCTGGCCACGTCGGCGGCGAAGTCCTGGATGCGGCCGGCCACCCCGTTCAGCCGGGTGATGGGCGCGGTGAAGCGCGTCACCAGGGCCTGGAAGGCGACGAGCAGGCCGATCGAGATGTGCCCCTCCACGGCCCGCAGCCCGCCGATCCACAGGATCAGCGCGCTGTTGAGGGTCGCCAGGGTGGGCGCGACGACGGCCAGGACGGCGCTCGGCACTCCGAGGCGCTGCTGCACCTCCAGGGTCGTCGCGTGCTGCCCCGCCCAGCGGCGGAAGTAGCCGTTCTCGCCGCCGGTCGCCTTCATGGTCTCGATCAGCTGGAGGCCGGTGTACGAGGTGTTCGTCAGCCGTGCGCTGTCGGCGCGCAGCTTCTGCGTGTGCGTGGCCCGCAACCGGATCACTATCCGCATGGCGACGACGTTGAGCAGTGCTATCAGCACTCCCACGACGGTCAGTTGGGGGTCGTACGTCCACAGCAGCAGCGCGTACAGGACGACGACGATGCCGTCCACGCCCGCGGCGGCCAGGTCGCGGGCCAGTGTCTCGGCCACCGCGTCATTGGACTGGAGCCGCTGCACCAGGTCGGCCGGACTTCGCTGGGCGAAGAAGGTGACCGGCAGCCGCATCAGGTGCCTGAGGAAGCGTGCGCTGCTGAGCGTGGAGGAGATGATGCGCCCGCGCAGCAGGTTGGCCTGTTGCAGCCCGGTCAGGACGGCGGTCAGGGCGACCAGCGCCGCCATCGAGGCGAACAGCGGACCCAGCACCGAGGTCTGGTTCCCGATCAGGAACAGGTCGATGTACGTCCGGCTCAGCGCGGGCACCGCCGCACCGACCGCGACCAGCAGGAGGCTCGCGACGAGCGCCGCCAGCAGGGTGCCCGTCGTGCCGCGCAGCCGCGCGGGCAGGGCGCTCAGGACGCCCGGCTTGCGGCCGCCCCGGCGGAAGCCGGGGCCCGGCTCGAAGACCAGGGCGACTCCGGTGAAGCTGGTGTCGAACTCCTCCGGAGAGACGAATCGTCGTCCCTTGTCGGGGTCGTTGATGTGCACGCCCCGGCGGCCGAAGCGGCGCCCCGTCCCGTCGTAGACGACGTAGTGGTTGAACTCCCAGAACAGGATGGCCGGGGCCTGCACCTCGGCGAGCGCCGCCGGCTCCATCTGCATGCCCTTGGCCTCGAGGCCGTAACTGCGGGCGGCCTTGAGGACGTTGCTGGCGCGCGAGCCGTCGCGGGAGACGCCGCACGCGATGCGCAGCTCCTCCAGCGGTACGTGGCGCCCGTGGTGGGCGAGCACCATGGCGAGGCAGGCGGCCCCGCACTCCACGGCCTCCATCTGGAGGACGGTGGGCGTGCGGACGGCCTTGGGCCGCTTGTTCTTCGGCGCGGACCGCGTGGACCGGGTGGACCGCGTGGACCGTGTGGACCGCGCGGGGGCGCGGCGGCGGCCGGCGGGGGCGCTCACGGGAGAAGCCAATCGACCGGGGCCTGAGAGGCCAGGTGCACGGAGGCGCTCACCGGCGTCATGGAAGCGGGTGCGTAGTCGGGGCCGTCGGACGTCGACCACGCGTAACCGGTCTTCGTCGAGGACGAGCGTTCCAGTTCGACCAGGACCGCCACCGGCTGGCCGGCCCGCGAGAACTGCTCGCCCAGCTGGCTGCTGCCGAGGAAGGCGGTGATGCGCTGGCGGGTCTGGGCGGTCCGGCCGACGGACTTCACCCGGCCGCGCAGGACGCCGTACGTCTGTGCCGGCACCGACTGGACGGTGAGGTCGACGGAGGCGCCCACGGGAACGGTCGCGCCGCGGTCGGCCGGTACGTAGACCGTCGCCGTCAGGGGCGCGTCCTTTGCGTCGACGTGCTCGACGGACGCCACGTCGGAACCGGTCGTGACGACGGAGCCGATCGTCGTGACGAGGGCCGTGACCCGCCCGGCGGCGATGGTGCGCACGACGGACTCGCCTTGTGCGGTGCGGACCTTCAGCAGCGGTGCATCGGCGGGGAGGTGGTCGCCCTCCTCGGCGAGTACGCCGGTGACCTGACCGGCGACGGGGCTCTGGAGGATGTAACTGCCCTTGCCGTGGGTGAGGATTCCGGGCGCCGTGAGTGTGGAGGAGACCGAGCCGGTGACGGCCCAGACGGCCGCGGCGGCCATGGCGACGACGGTGACGGCCAGAACGAGAAGGCCCTGGGGCCGGGCGAAACGCACCGGCAGGTCTATTTCCTCGGGGGATTGCAGTTTGGAAAGGGCCTTTTGGCGGAACTGCACGTAACTCTTCCCTCGACTGCAAGTGTCCGGTTCAGGAAGCGAACAGCGAGGTGAGCCCCGGAACGAAAGAAGTCCCGGGGCTCACTCATGCCGTCTCAGAGACCGGCGACGAAGCCGGTGAGGGCCGAGGAGTTCAGGCCGGCGAAGGACTCGACGGCGGCGACGCCCGAGGTGGCAACAGCGGAGACCGGGGCGACCGAGTCGAGCGTGGCGGTCGCGCTGCCGACGACACCGCTGGCAACGGCGCTGTGGAGGCCACCGGACACGGCGTCCAGGTCGGCGTCGGAGATCTCCTGGGTCTGGATCTGGGGGTTCATGTTGTGAGGTTCCCTTCACACGGCTAACTCGAAATGACTACGGAGCGGGCCTTTGTGCGGCCGCCGCAGTGCGAAGGATCAAAGCACGGGGGTGCGTTGGTCAGCCAATCCGGTGAGCACCCGTAACGACGGTTCACCGGTGTCGAATTGCGTCGATGTGCAGGCGTGTCCATGGGTTGGTGGCAGCTTCTTCACACGGGTGGCCGTCCATCTTTCCGCCGGCCGCCGTCCAGGCGTTTCGGAACGGGACATTCCGGTCTCAATGGCCGGGGCGGCCGACCGGTGTCATGAGGGCCCGTGGGAGGCGGTGTGACGCCTGTACATTCGGTGTGCAGATTCGCTGGCATTGCCTCATAACGGATGTGCGTGCCGGGTGGGGAATTGGCCGTTTTCCTGGCGTTGACCGACTTTGCCGGAGCCGTCCGTTTCCCCACACGCGTCACACCGAGCGGCCCACCACGTACGGCAGCAGCGCGAGGAGCCGGCCGGCCGGTACCGGCGCCAGCGGGACGCCGCGCAGGCAGGCCCGCGCCCGGTCCAGGCGCGCGTGCGCCTCCGCCACGGCCGCCTCCCGGCCACCCGCCTCCTCCACCAGCCCCGCCGCCCGCCGTACCGCGGCCTCGTCCAGCGGCCCCGGTACGGAGAGGAGGGCGGCCAGCCGCCGGGACGCCGGCGTGCCCGACGCCAGCGCGGCCAGCACCGGCAGGGTCTTCTTGCGCCGCCGCAGGTCCCCGTGGACCGGCTTGCCCGTCACCGCGGGATCGCCCCACAGGCCCAGCACGTCGTCGACCGCCTGGAAGGCGACGCCCAGCTGCCGCCCCGCCGTGGACAGGGCGTCCACCGTCGCCGCCGGCGCGCCCGCCAGCAGGGCGCCCAGTGCCGCCGCGCAGCCCAGCAGCGCGCCCGTCTTGTGCTCGGCCATCCGCAGGTACGCGTCGACCGGCACGGCTTCGGGCCCCGTCCACGGCCGCGCCTCGAACAGCAAATCCTCCGCCTGCCCGTCCACCAGTTCGGCCATGTCCCGGGACAGGCGCAGCACCGCCGCCCCGCCGTGCGGGCCGGGCGACCCGGCGAGGACCTCGAAGGCCAGCGCGAACAGCGCGTCCCCGGCCAGGACCGCGGGCCCCGTCCCGTACGCCTTCCACGCGGCGGGGCGCTGCCTCCGGGTGTCGTCGCCGTCCATGATGTCGTCGTGGAGCAGGGAGAACGTGTGGACCAGCTCCACGGCCACGGCCCCGTCCACGGCGGTCTCCGCGGGCGCCCCCGCCGCCTCGGCGCACAGCACGGCCAGTGCCTGACGCAGGCCCTTCCCGGACGATCCCGTGCGGGGCTCACCCCCGCGCTCCCACCACCCGAAGGCGTACCCGGCCATCTCGGCCGGCCACGCGTGCATGCCTCCGACCCGCTCCCGCAGCACCGGTTCCACCATCCCCCGGCACCGCGCCAGCACCGCCTCCGCGCCGCCCAGGTGTGGCCCATGGTCGCCGCCGGCACCTCCAACGACGAGGTCATGGCCGCCCGCGGGGTCCGCCCCGACTTCGGCGAC
>NZ_JBEPEL010000140.1:0-8327 GCF_040300825.1 Streptomyces sp. NPDC000229 | reverse complement strand
CCGATCGGCGGCCGGAAACGGCGACGAGAGTGCTCGGGCACCCCGCCGACGGCGAGGAGGTGAGCCCGGAGGGGCCCCGACCCTGGCCCACCGGCAGCAACCGCCCCGGCCGCGCGCCGCCCCGGCCGCAACCGCCCCGGCCGCGCGCCGCTCCGCGCAGTGGTCACCCGAACGCAGTACGTCGCCGCGACCCCCGCACCGGCGCGTGCCACCGTGGCCCTGTCGGCTCGTCGTTCGTCCGGAGCGGAGCTCCCCATGGCAGACCTTCAGGATTACCCCTGTGCGGCACCCTCCGCGATCGGTGAACTCGACGACACGCCCGACGGCGCCGCGGAGGCACCCACCCCGGCCGAGATCGACGTCGAGCGGGCCCGGGTGCTGCTCGCCGCACAGCTCGTCGTCGACGGGCACAACACCCTCGCCCAGGAGCTCGACCGCACGCAGTGGCACGACCTCCAGCACGGCTCGGCCCTCCTCGACACCGACATCCCCCGCATCCGCGCCGGGGGCGTCGGCGCCCAGTTCTGGTCGCTGCACGTAACCCCCGGCCCCGCCGCCGTGCAGGACACGCTGGACCGAATAGACGCCGTGCGCACCCTCATCGCGTCCTGCCCCGAGGCCCTCCGCCTCGCCCTCACCGCCGCCGACATGGTCCAGGCCCGCGACTGCGGCCGTATCGCGTCCCTCCTCGGGCCCGTGTCCGGCGCCGCCCTCGGCGACTCGCTGGGCACCCTCCGCGCCTACCACGCGCTCGGCGTCCGCAGCGTCGGGATCGCCGGTACGCGCTGGACCGCCGACCCCGACGGCCTGACACCGTTCGGGGAGGAGGCGGTTCGCGAGATGAACCGCCTCGGGGTCCTCGTCGACCTCTCGGGCGCCTCCGAGGCCACCATGGACCGCGTCCTCGACGTCTCCAAGGCGCCGGTCATCCTCTCCCACTCGGCGGCCCAGGTCCTCACCCCGCACTCCGCCAACGTCCCCGACGACGTGCTGCGCCGCCTGCGTGCCAACGGCGGCGTCTGCATGGTGAGCTTCGCCCCCGACCAGGTCACCCGCCGCGCCGACCAGCCCGCCACCCTCTGGGACGTGGCCGACCACGTCGAGTACGTCCGCGAGGTCGCCGGGCCGGAGTGCGTCGGCCTGTCGGGCTCGTACGGCATGACGACCGACGCCCCGCACACCATCGGCCTGGAAGACGCGTCCTGCTACCCGAACCTGATCGCCGAGCTCCTGCACCGCGACTGGTCGGAGGCCGACATCGCCGGCCTGACCTGGGGCAACGCGGCCAGGGTCGTACGCGAGGCGGCGGACGCCGCGCAGCCGGCGTAACGGTCAGGCCCGGCACAGGCAGAACGGATGCCCCGCCGGATCCGCGTACACCCTGAAGCCCCGCTTGCCCCCGTCGTCGTCGACGTCCAGCGGCCGGGCGCCCAGCGCCAGCACCCGCTCCTGCGCGGCGTCGATGTCCTCGACGTCCAGGTCGAGGTGGAGCTGCTGGGCGTTCCTGTCGGCCCGCGGCCACTCGGGCGGGCGCAGGTCCGGCGCCTTCTGGAAGGCGAGCCGCTGTCCGTCCGGCAGGTACAGGTCGATCCAGCGGCCGTCCTCGGTGTGCTCGTCCTTCACCTCGCCACCGAGGATCGCGGCGTAGAACTCGGCCAGTCGGCGCGGCTCGGGACAGTCGATCGCGGTCAGAGTGAGCGTCGCAAAAGCCATGGCGACCGGGTGCCCCTGGGGCGCGCCGCCATGCCTGCCGCCGGTCAGGCGCGAGGGCGTCCCATCGCGCGGAAGGTCCAGCCGGCCTCGCGCCAGGTCTCCGCGTCCAGGGCGTTGCGGCCGTCCAGGATGACCCGGGACGCCACGACCTCGCCCAGCTTCGCGGGGTCCAGCTCGCGGAACTCGCGCCATTCCGTCAGGTGCAGCACGATGTCCGCGCTCCGCACCGCGTCCAGGGCGCTGTCCGCGTACGCCAGCGTCGGGAACAGCCGCCGGGCGTTGTCCATGCCCTTCGGGTCGTACACCGTGACCTGGCCGCCCTGGAGGTGGATCTGACCGGCGACGTTCAGCGCGGGCGAGTCCCGTACGTCGTCCGAGTCCGGCTTGAACGTGGCGCCCAGCACGGCCACCCGCTTGCCCAGGAACGTGCCGTCGCCGAGGGCCTCGCGGGTCATGCCGACCATCTGACCGCGGCGCCGCATGTTGATGGAGTCGATCTCGCGCAGGAAGGTCAGCGCCTGGTCCGCGCCCAGCTCGCCCGCCCGGGCCATGAACGCCCGGATGTCCTTGGGCAGGCAGCCGCCGCCGAAGCCGATGCCGGCCCGCAGGTACTTCGCGCCGATCCGGTCGTCGTACCCGATGGCCTCCGCGAGCTTGACGACGTCACCGCCCGCAGCCTCGCAGACCTCGGCCATCGCGTTGATGAAGGAGATCTTGGTCGCGAGGAAGGAATTGGCGGCGGTCTTCACCAGCTCCGCCGTAGGGAAGTCGGTCACCACGAACGGCGACCCCTCCTCCATCGGCGTGGCGTACACCTCACGCAGCAGCTTCTCCGCCGCCGCGCTCTCCACGCCCACCACGATCCGGTCCGGGTGCAGGGTGTCCTGCACGGCGAAGCCCTCCCGCAGGAACTCCGGGTTCCACGCCAGCTCCGCGTCCGCGCCCACCGGTGCCCGGTCGGCGAGCAGCCGCGCGAGCCGCGCCGCGCTGCCGACCGGCACGGTCGACTTGCCGACGACCAGCGCGGGCCGCCGCAGGTGCGGGGCGAGCGAGCCGAAGGCGGCGTCGACGTAACTCATGTCGCACGCGTAGTCACCGTGCTTCTGCGGCGTGTTCACACAGACGAAGTGGACGTCGCCGAACTCGCCGACCTCCTCCCACGAGGTGGTGAAGCGCAGCCGTCCGGTGGAGCCCTCGATCCCCGCGACGTGCCGGTGCAGCAGCTCCTCCAGGCCCGGCTCGTACATCGGGACGCGCCCCGCCGACAGCATCTCGATCTTCTCGGGTACGACGTCGAGGCCGAGGACCTCGAACCCCAGCTCCGCCATGGCCGCCGCATGGGTGGCGCCGAGGTATCCGGTGCCGATCACGGTGATCTTGAGGGCCATACGGTGCTCCATTGACGTACGGGAGGTGAGTGCGGGCCCGAGCATAGTCGGGCCCGGCCCCGGGCACCGTTCTCCCGGAGACCGCGCTGTCGTCAAACTCACGTATGCCTGGCTCGGCCAGTCCCACTAAAATTCGTGTTACTTAACGGTAGTTAGCAGCAGCTCAGGGGAGTGAGAGAAAGTGGCGGGAACGCCTGACTTCGATCTGTACCGCCCGTCCGAGGAGCACGACATGCTCCGGGACACCGTCCGCTCGCTCGCCGAGGCCAAGATCCTTCCGTTCGCCGCCGCGGTGGACGAGGAGGCCCGCTTCCCGCAGGAGGCGCTCGACGCGCTCGTCGCCTCCGACCTGCACGCCGTCCACGTTCCCGAGACCTACGGCGGCGCGGGCGCCGACGCCCTGGCGACCGTGATCGTCATCGAGGAGGTCGCCCGCGTCTGCGCCAGCTCCTCCCTGATCCCCGCGGTCAACAAGCTGGGCTCCCTCCCGGTGATCCTCTCCGGCTCGGAGGACCTCAAGAAGAAGTACATGACGCCGCTCGCCAAGGGCGACGGGATGTTCTCGTACTGCCTCTCCGAGCCGGACGCGGGCTCGGACGCCGCCGGCATGAAGACCAAGGCGGTCCGTGACGGCGACCACTACGTCCTCAACGGCGTGAAGCGCTGGATCACCAACGCGGGCGTCTCCGAGTTCTACACGGTCATGGCCGTCACCGACCCGTCCAAGCGCTCCAAGGGCATCAGCGCGTTCGTGGTCGAGAAGGGCGACGAGGGCGTGTCGTTCGGCGCTCCGGAGAAGAAGCTCGGCATCAAGGGCTCCCCGACCCGCGAGGTCTACCTCGACAACGTCCGCATTCCCGCCGACCGCATGATCGGCGAGGAGGGCACCGGCTTCGCCACCGCGATGAAGACCCTGGACCACACCCGCATCACCATCGCGGCCCAGGCCCTCGGCATCGCCCAGGGTGCCCTGGACTACGCCAAGGGGTACGTCCAGGAGCGCAAGCAGTTCGGCAAGCCGATCGCCGACTTCCAGGGCGTGCAGTTCATGCTCGCCGACATGGCGATGAAGATCTCCGCCGCCCGCGCCCTCACCTACCAGGCCGCCGCGGCCTCGGAGCGCGGCGACGCCGACCTCACCTACCTGGGCGCGGCGGCGAAGTGCTTCGCCTCCGACATCGCCATGGAGGTCACCACGGACGCCGTCCAGCTGCTCGGCGGCTACGGCTACACCCGTGACTACCCGGTCGAGCGCATGATGCGCGACGCCAAGATCACCCAGATCTACGAGGGCACCAACCAGGTCCAGCGGATCGTCATGGCCCGCAACCTGCCCTAGCAGGGTTTTTGCAGGTCAGTGGCCCTATGACCCGGTCAGGGAAGCTGGCTCGGGTTCCGGTCTGTTCGAGCCTGTTCCGGGGTGATCCTGGGCGTCATGCTGCGGAAATCCTGGGCTGACACTGGGACTGAAACAACCTCTGAGCTGCACAAACACTACGGCCCCCGGCGTCACGCCGGGGGCCGTTGCTATGGCCTTGCTCAGGCCACCTCTGTTCGCTCTGTGGGGGCGTCCGCGTCTGGGGTCAACATCGTGGCGATGGCCGCCCGCCCGCGCTGCTCGGCCCCCTCAAAGATGTAGTGGTAGTGCTCCCGCAGCACGTCAGTGCTGCTGTGACCCATCCAGTCCGCTACGTCGTTCTCAGGGACGCCCGCGTACAGCAGTCGCGACCCGTAGTAGTGCCGCATGGAGTGCGGCTTGCAGTACGCCACCTCTCCCTTGGACAGGGCCACCATCCAGATCTGCCGGTAGAAGTACGCGGCGTACAGGTACCCGATGCGGGTCACGTTGGGGAAGAGCAAGCGTTCCGGTCCCCACACGCCCTGGTTCTTGATGTGTCCTGGAGCCCGAGCCGGTGAGACATCCGGAACCGATCTCAGACGCCAACCCCTTCCGCGCGTTGCTCTAACAACCAAGGAAGCCCCGGCCAGAAGGGCCGGGCTTGATTCGACTACTCGACTGGGCAGGCCAGTTCAGAATGGGAACGATTCGGGGCGCACGTCACCACTGCCAGGGACAGATACGAGGGACGTTCGAGGTAGAAGCCGTACGACACATCAGCGCCCGAGTGCAGTTGTGCGGCAGCCGCGTTCACCAGTTGTGCCAGATGAGTCGTTTCCCGCTCCCTCTCGGAAGCGAACCGGGGCGCGTGCTCGGCCAGCCGCTGCCCGAGCCAGACTGCCGCCTCCTTCGCCTCTTCCCACGTGCCACGAACTAAGGAACGGGGCTTGATGAGCCAGTACGCCGTTTCGAGGGGCGGTAGGTCGACGTTCGGGAACTCCGCCGCGACCTCCCGATACCTCTGGATCAGTTCCGGCTTGCTTCCGGCCGGGGGCGGATTGGGATGAGGGCGCCGCCGTAGGGCCTCGTGGTCGAAGCGCTCTTTCGGGCCGGTCCACAGATAGCCGTGGTGGTGCACGAGTCGTTCCCGTTTCGAGAAGTGCCGGCCGGGCACGGGCCCAGGGACGGGGGATGGACCCGGCCCGGCTGACGGAGAGGGAGGATCAGACGTTGAGGCCGAACCGCGCCGGGTCGATCCCGGCCGCGTCCAGTTCCTCCGTGGTGAACCGCAGCGGCTGCGCGTCCGGCCGCTTGCTGTCGCCGAGGGCCCAGGCGTCGTCGCCGATCCGGGCCAGGGTCACGCACCCCTCGGTACAGGGGCCGCCGCACGCCTTCACGAACGAGGCCCCGTCGATGTCGAGCCCGTACAGGTCGGTTCCGTTCAGCATTACTGCACCTTCCTGCTCAACTAATCGCGGCCATGGCTGACCGCCGCCGCCCATTCCGGGCGGGAGTTCAAGGGAGGAGAGGAAGAGACTTCAGCGTCCGGAACCTTGGCCGCGTTCCGTGCAGCTCCAGCACTCGCATGGCGGCCAAGCGCTCGTGAGCAGGGGCGGAAGATCGTCCGTCGTGGCCACGGCTTGCTCCGGCCCCAGATCTGCCCTGAGGTCGGGAGAGACCCGCATGGTCATCAGGGGGCGGTCGGCAAAGAGCCTTGATCCCGTTCCCTTGCTCATGACGCGTGCGCTTCTGCGTGGTGCTGGCGCATCCGTACGTTGGCGTCGGATACGGCGTTGTAGTCGAACGTGGAGCGGGCGTTCTCGCGGGCTACCGATATGGACAGGCAGTCAGCGCAACCGGGTTTGGGTGACGGCTCGCGCGGTGGCTCCGACAGGCACGTCCCTGCTGGCGTGTTGGTTCCAGGATGGGAAGTTCTCTCTTCGCTCTCCATGGCGCCATCTTCGGCGGGCCACGGAGGCAGCTCTAGCCTGTTTCCTGTTCCCGCAAAAAGTCGTCGCGGATTCCCTCGACCAGGCTCCGCATGTCGTCACCGGACAATGCCACCCGTTCGAACCCGTGGAATTTCTCTACGTAGATTTCTACGTCCCTGGGATCGGTGACGAGCACCTCGGCGTGGACCGTCTCGACGGTGACCATGCGGTTGTCCCGGATCGCGAACGAGTGGTTCGCGATGTCATGCTGCTGAACGCTCAACGGGACTACTCGGATGTCGAGGTGAGACAGGCGGGACATCGAAACAATTCGGTCCAGCTGGGCAGCCATCATCGACGACGGGACGAGCCGCCACCGCAGAACGGGTTCCGTGATGACGAACCGCAATGACTTCGTGCTGTCGTAGAGGATTGCTTGGCGTTCCAACCGGCCGCTGACGGTGCGGTTGAGGGTGTCTGCACTCAGGCTGTGACGTTGCAGAACGGCCCGAATGTACTCGGGAGTCTGGAGCAGACCCGGAACCAGAGCCGGTTGGAACATCCGCAGCACTGACATCTGGGCTTCAAGAGCCTTCACCTCCTGCTGGCCCTTGTGGACTCCAACCCGCTTCAACAGCCGCCACTCGGTCGTCTCGGTGCCGGCCGTCCGAGCCGCATCGGTGTACTCGGCCTTGATCTCCTCGGACACGCCGATGGCGATCAGGATGCGCTCAACGTCCGTCGCGCTGGGCGCCAGCTTCGCATTCTCGATCTTGGAGAGCTTGGACGGAGACATGAGAGCGCCACGGGCGACCGCTTTGGCTTCCTTTCCGGATGCCTGACGCAGCGCCCGCAGCGCGGCCCCCAACTGTGCCCTGTTCACGCCCCGTACTTGGCCCACCATTCCGCGAAGGGCTCCGCGTGGGTGAGTGCCGCGTCACGGTGCCCGGAGAATTCCGCCGTTCGTTCCGATGGCAGAATTTCCGAGCCCAGGTACTTTCCGGCGCCGTCGTAGCTCATCACGGCCACGGACTCGGAGTCGAAGAGCCAGAAGTCAGGTACGTTCTGTAGGGGGTTCGGCCTGTCGGTGATGTCCAGGACGAAGAACTCCTCACCCCCAGCCATGTTCTTCTGGTACCCCCACCCGAGTTCGAACCTGAGATAGTCCGTGAGAGGGCGGCGCAGAATGTGAACCCGGTAGACCCGTTTCCCTTTTCCGGTGTGTGAGCGGAGTTGTTCGACCCAGCCCGCGTTGTAGTCGTCCGGCTGCGGCTCCCCGGCCAGGAACGCGCGATAGGCATCGACGTTCCCCGACTTGCTGTAGTCGTCGAGGGTTTCGAGCCGGAACGCCTCACGCTGGAACGTGTCGAAGAGGTCGCCGAGGGTCCTAGATGAGGTTGTCACGGATGGCCTTCTGGATCAGTTCCGTCGGGATCTCGACCAGGGTTTCGTGAGCGGGAATCTGAAGCCCGTGGTCGGTCGGAGTCTCCCCCTGGACCAAGAGCGTGCCGCGATCCGTCGCGTAGATCGTCGGGCAGTCCGTGATGTCGCACGTGCTGACCAGCTTGGTGACCTTCATGGTCCGGGTTCCCCTCTCCCGTGCTGCCAGTACCCCGCATCTGGGTTGATGCTCCCGAGGCCGGGGCGTGCGGGTCAAGCGATCACGGTTGACGGAACGGGAAACCGCGTAACCTCCCCGGAGCCTGCCGCTCCTCCGACCGGTCGGGGAGGCTGCCGCCAGTACGGCGCCGACCTGGGCAGACTCCTGACGATCATGGGGAAATGCTGGGGAGGGCTCTGCCAAGAGGGATGTCCGTGCAGGTCAGCGCCGTATGACCCGTAAAGCACCCAGATCTACGAGGGCACCAACCAGGTCCAGCGGATCGTCATCGAAGGGCTGTCGTACGAGGAGATCGCCGCGACCCTCGGGGTCAAGCTCGGCACCGTCCGCAGCCG
>NZ_JBEPEL010000139.1:0-8454 GCF_040300825.1 Streptomyces sp. NPDC000229 | reverse complement strand
GATGGACTACGCACGGGGTCACCTAAACGCCGAGGAACGCAGCGCCATGCTGCAGCGGTACTTCCAGGTGACCAGCGGCGACGTCCGCCGCGTGGTCGGCCGCCATGGGGGCCGGTACGCGCCCGATCCGTGCGATGTAGTGCTGGTAGGCCGCTTCTGTCACGGCCTTCACGCGGAGGACGTCGTCGGCGGTCGCACGGCGAATTGTCATACGGTCAGATTACGACGGCGCTTGATCACCTTCTTCAGCACGGGCCAGGCCAGCAGGATGACGATCACGGCGTACACGGTCACCGAGAACGGTGTGTCGACCAGGCCGGTGACACTGCCGTCGCTGATCTGGAGCGCCCGGCGCAGCTGCTGTTCGGCGGCCGGGCCGAGGATGACCCCGATGACGGCGGGCAGCACGGGCAGGCCGTAGCGGCGCATCCCGAACCCGATGAGGCCGATGATCAGCAGGATGACCAGGTCGAGGGTCTCGCCGCCGACCGCGTAGGCGCCCGTCGCGGCGAAGAACAGGATCCCGGCGTACAGGTACGGGCGCGGGATGCGCAGCAGCTTGGCCCACAGCGGCGCGAGGGGCAGGTTCAGCGCGAGGAGCAGCACCATGCCGACGAAGAGGGAGGCGATCAGGCCCCACACCAGGTCGGGTTCGCGTTCGAAGAGCAGCGGGCCGGGCTGGATGCCGTACTGCTGGAAGGCGGCGAGCATCACGGCGGCGACGGCGGTGGTCGGCAGCCCCAGCGTCAGCATCGACACCAGAGTGCCGGCGGCCGAGGCGGAGGCGGCGGACTCCGGTCCGGCGACGCCTTCGATGGCGCCGCGCCCGAACTCGTCCTTGTGCTTGGACAGCCGCTTCTCGGTGACGTACGACAGGAAGGTGGGGATCTCGGCACCGCCGGCCGGGATGGCGCCGAACGGGAAGCCGATGAGGGGGCCGCGCAGCCAGGGCTTCCAGGTCCGCCTGACGTCGTCCTTGCCGAGCCAGGGCCGGCCGACGGGGATCGCGTCGCCGCCGCCGCGCCGGAGGTGGGCGGCGACCCACAGGGCCTCGCCGATGGCGAAGAGGCCGACCGCGACGATGACGACGTCGATGCCGTCGGCGAGCTGGAGCGAGCCGAAGGTGAGCCGCTGCTGGCCGGTCATCTGGTCGAGCCCGACCAGGCCGAGGGTGAGGCCGATGAGCAGCGAGGCGAGGCCCCGGATGCGGGACGAGCCCAGGACCGACGTCACCGCGATGAACGCCAGCACCATGATCGCGAAGTAGTCGGGCGCGCCGATGTCCACCGCCAGTTCGGCGACGGCCGGGGCGAGCGCGACGAGCAGGACCGTGCCGATCATGCCGCCCGCGAAGTGCCCGCCCGCGGCCGCCGCCAGGGCCTGTGCCCCGTGTCCCGCCTTGGCCATCGGGTTGCCCTCGATGGCGGCGACGACGGCGGCGCTCTCGCCGGGGGTGTTGAGCAGGATGGAGGTGGTGGAGCCGCCGAACATCGCGCCGTAGTAGATGCCGGCGAACATGATGAACGCGCCGGTGGGTTCGAGTCCGTACGTCACCGGCAGCAGCAGCGCCACCGCCATGGCCGGGCCGATTCCGGGCAGGACGCCGATGGCCGTGCCGAGGAGCACGCCTATCGCGGCCCACAGCAGGTTGACGGGGGTCAGGGCGGTGCCGAAGCCGTCGAGCAGGGAGTTCAAAGAGTCCATCAGAGCACTCCCATCAGCGGGCCGCCGGGGAGCGGGACGCCGAGCAGGTTGTTGAAGACGACGTAGGTGACGAGGGAGAGGACGGCCGCGATCAGCGGGTCGCGGTCGGCGCGGCGGCTGCCGAGCGCGTACGCGGAGCCCCAGAAGATGAGCGCGCCCGCGACGGGGAAGCCGGCCGGGCCGATGAGGACGGCGCCGCCGAGGAACACTCCGGCGAGCAGCAGGACGGTGCGCCAGTCGCTCGGTTCGGACAGGTCGATGTCCTCGCCGCCCTCGGCCTCGCCGCGGCCGCCGCGCAGCACGTCGACGGCGAGGAGCAGGGCGACGACGAGGAGTCCGGCGCCGACGACCACGGGGACGGTCGTGGGACCGACGGGCCCGCGCTGTCCGGCGGAGATGTCCATCGTGAGCGCGTCGGTGAGGACGAGTACGCCGATGACGGCGAGCAGCAGGCTGACGCCCAGCTCGGAGTGCTCGCGCAGCCAGGCGCGGCCTGCGGTGCCCGGTGTGCTCACAGTCCCAGCTCCTTCAGGACGGAGTCGACGCGCTCGTTCTGCTCGTCGAGGAAGGTCCCGAACTCGTCCCCGGCCAGGAAGGCGTCGTCCCAGCCGTTCTTCTTCAGGGAGTCCCTCCACTGCTTGGAGTCGTGCAGCCCGGTGACGAGGCCGATGAGCTTGTCGCGCTCGGCGGCGGAGAGGCCGGGCGGGGCGACGATGCCGCGCCAGTTGGTGAACTCGGTGTCGAGCCCGGCTTCGCGGAGGGTGGGGGCGTCCAGTCCGGGAACCCGCTCGGGGCCGGTGACGGCGAGCAGGCGCAGCTCGCCGGACTTGATCTGGTCCAGGTATTCGCCCACACCGGAGACGCCGAAGGCGACCTTGTTGCCGAGGATCGAGGCGAGCAGTTCGCCGCCGCCGTCGAAGGGGATGTAGTTCACCGATTTCGGGGCGATCCCGGCGGCCTGCGCCATGAGCATGGGTGCGAGGTGGTCGGGCCCACCCGGTGACGATCCGCCGCCGACAGGCAGTTCGGCGGGGTTCTTCCTCCAGGCGGCGAGGAGGTCCTGGATGGTCTTGTACGGGGAGTCCTTGCCGACGACCACGATGTCCTGCTCCTCGGTGAGCCGGGCGATCGGGGTGGTGTCGGCGAGGGTCGCCGGGGTCTTGTTGGTGTGTACGGCTCCGACGACGCCGAGGCCCATGGACATGGCGAGCCTGCCGTTGCCGTGCTCGCCGACGAGCCGGGTCAGGCCGACGGTGCCGCCGGCGCCGGGGAGGTTGAAGACCTCGATGTCGTGGGTGAGGCCGGCGTCCTCGGCGTTCTTGGCCGCGGTGCGGGCCGTGATGTCGTATCCCCCACCGGGTGTGTTCGGGACCATGAAGCGCAGGCCGGGGATCTGTGTGCCGGTGTCGGAGCCGCTGCCCGTGCTGAGCAGCGGCGGCCCCACGAGCACCAGCAGCGCCGCCCCGAGCAGGGCGAGGGGGGTGCGCAATCGCACGTGTGCCGCCTTTCGTACGGACGTATCTGTGAGGTGGCCCACATGTTGCCCGTGCGTTAAGAACCTGTCTCCCTTCCGCAATCAACGGACGTTGTGGTCGTTGTGGTCGGGACCTAGCGTGTCGCCGGTGACGACGGTGCTGGTGGTGGACGACGACTTCATGGTCGCCAAGCTGCACAGCCGCTATGTGTCCGCGATGGACGGCTTCACGGTCATCGGCGTGGCGCACAGCGGCGCCGAGGCGCTGCGCGCGGCCGAGGCGCTGCGCCCCGACGTCGTCCTGCTGGACATCTACCTGCCCGACATGGACGGGATCGGTGTGCTGCGCGCGCTGCGGGCGGCGGGGCACGGCGTGGACGCGCTGTTCATCACGGCGGCCCGGGACGCGGGCACGATCCGCTCGGCGCTGCGGGCCGGGGCCCTGCACTACCTGATCAAGCCGTTCAGCCAGGCGGCGCTGCGGGAGCAGCTGCGGCACGTCGCGTCCCTGCGGACGCGCCTGGACGAGCTGGACGAGGCGCGGCAGGAGGACGTCGACCAGATCTTCGGCACCCGCCCGCCGGGCTCCCGCGAGCTCCCCAAGGGCCTGGCCGCCCACACCGCCGACCTGGTGGAGCGCATCCTCCGCGACCATCCCTCGGGCCTGTCGGCCACGGAGTGCGCGGAGGCGGGCTCCTTGTCCCGGGTGAGCGCCCGCCGCTACCTGGAGTACTTCGCCGAGACGGGCCGCGCCGAGGTCACCCTCCGCTACGGCGGCACAGGCCGCCCGGAGCGGCGCTACCGGCGGGTGGGCTGAGTCACCCGCGCGTCCACAGGCAGAAGGGGTGGCCGGCGGGGTCGAGGTACATCCGTACGCCGTCCTGCGGCTGGAACGCCGCCCGTACCGCACCGCAGGCACGGGCGTGCGCCTCGGCGGCGGCGAGTTCCGGCGCCTCGATGTCCAGGTGCGTCATCATCCCCGGCGCGCTCGGTTCGGGGGGCCACACGGGCTTCTTGTAGTGCGGCTCGGTCTGGAAGGCGAGCCCCGGCCCTCCGCCGGGCGGTTCCAGCTTGACCCGGTCGGGCTCGTCGGCGGTCACCGTCCACCCGAGCAGCCGCCGGTAGAACCCGGCCGGCTCGCGTGCGTCGGGAGCGTCCAGGACGGTGCCGGTGAAGGTGAGCGGTGGGGTGGAGGTCATGCCCTTGCCTGTGCCCGGCCGGACGCGGCGCCACGCACGCCCGCTTTCCGGGCGTGCGCCGCTTCCTGAGCGTCTTCTTAGCGTCGCCTTAAGCAACACACGGCACGACCGATCCGGTTCCGTTGCAGGTCGGAGCGTGTGTGGCCGCCAGCCCAGTGCTGGGATCCTCGGGCCGGGGAGCCAAAGGGGGAGCCACGGCTCCGCGCCACTCCCCCACGGGGCCCCTATGGGGTGGCAACTCCCCCGCCATCAAAGATGTCGTCCATGGCTTCGGCTCCCTCCGTGATGACGGGCCGCAACTGCTTACGGTAGACGGTCTCCGTAATGATCGTGGTGCTGTGACCGACCACCCGCGCGATCACTTCGATCGGAATGCCGTGGTCGGAGAGCAGTGAAACGAAGCTGTGCCGCAGCTCTCGCGGTGTCCACTTTTCGGGCTGGTCGACCCCTGCTCGCCGCAACAGCGCTCGGAAGCTCCGCCGAACCTGGTCCGCAGTGCGCTGATCGCCACTGTCCGTCCCGAACACGAAGCCTTCTGGGTCCCAGGCCAGCCCAAGGGCCTCTCTCCTCCGTCGCTGCTCCGCCCGATGCGCTTTGAGTACGGTGACGACCTGTCGCGGCACCGCCAGGGTTCGCCGACTCTTACGCGTCTTCATCTCGCCCCGCCGTCGCACCGACCGCCACACCTCAATGTGCGGCACCACTCCATCAGCAGGGGACAGATGCACATGGTTCCACTTGAGTGGCCTCACCTCCTCTGTACGGATTCCTACGAGCAGCGACACAACGACATAGGCGTGGATCCAGCTCCCCTCTGCGGGTCCGGACAGGACAGCCTTCGCCTGCTCCAGCGACAGAGACTTGCTGGGGCGGCCGACCTGCCCTTCGGGGGTTTCAACCAACTCCGCCACGTTCCGGGCAACTTTGTCATGCCGTTGCGCGTGTGTGATGGATCGCCGCAAAATCGAATGCACCATCGCGAGTGAACTAGTGGCAAGCACTTCCGACTTTTCGTCGAGCCAGCAATCAACTGCGTCAGCCGACAAGTCACGCAACTTTGCCTTTCCGCCTCGTCTATCCGGCGAGGGTGAGGTTGTGCAGATGGGCGATGCCGCTCATGGTGTGGTGTACGCCTTCACCCTTGAGACGGCAGTCGCGCAGGATCTTCCAGGTCTTCATGCGGGCGAAGGCATGCTCGACGCGGGCGCGGACCTGCTTGTGGGACTTGTTGTGTGCCTGCTTCCAGCCCGGGAGTTCCTCGCCCTTTCGGCGCCGGTGGGGCATCACGAGGCCGGTGCCCGGGTACCCGCCGTCCGCGATCGTTATGGTGTGGCCGACGGCGGCCTTGGCCCCGGATTCCTCCCATGCCTTGCAGTCGGCGCGGTTACCAGGCAGCGGCTGGCCGACCACGACGATCAGGCGGCTGTCGGCGTCGATGACGACCTGGTGGTTGGTGGAGTACCGGTAGTTCTTGGACTGCTCGGCGACCGTGTGGTCGCGGGTGGGTACCAGGGTGCCGTCCACGATGAGCACGGCGTCCTTGCGGAACCGCTTGCGCGGCCGCAGCGCGAGGAGGGGACCGAGATGCCCGATGACGCGGTCAGCCGCGGACTTTGAGACCCCGAACAGGAGGGCGAGCTGCCGCAATGTCAGGTTCGTGCGCCAGTACGCGGCGACCAACAAAACCCGGTCCTCCAACGGCAGTCCCCAGGGCCGGCCCTTGCGGACCGCGTCCGCGTCCTCACGCCGCAGCGCGGTAATCAGCTTGCCGAACTGCTGCGGGCTCAGCCCGGTGAAAGGGGCTATCCAGGACGGTTCCGACGCTGCAATCACTCCTGCCACAACAAGATCATCGCATCGTGTCCAGCGAGCCATGGGGGGGCGGGCCGACAGACGGCCGTCGGGGATACCCTCGGACGATGTCGAATCAGGCGGTAGCAGCTGGAGTAGGTCTCGCGCGGGTGATGGCGCACTGCGGGGGCAGCCCAGCAGCAGCCGTGCACTATCTGGCGGGTGCCATCGCCTCCGCACCTGAGAACCCCGAGCCCTATACGGTCCTTGCCGAGTTGTGGAGGGACAAGCCGTCGGAACTGGCCGAGGTCGTTCAGGGTGCCGACTCCTTGAGGACGGTACTGGCGCAGTCGTACATCAGCTTCCTCGAGGACGACATGGACGGCGCGGCGCAGGCGATCGGATCGGTCACGGGTGTGCAACCCGACATCGCATGGGCCAAAGCCCCCTGGTTCAGCGATGCACGATTTCTCGGTGTGGTGAGTGCCGACGCGCTGGCCGAGGCCGCAATGCGGACGATGGACTATGGCCATGGTCTGGACACCGAAAGCATGCGGGAACGGTTCCGGCCCTGGTTCGATGCCATCGAGGCGGTCGCTGCCCGCCAGCCGTCGCCGGAGGCGTTGGCCAAGATGGCGATCTTGCTGCGGGCATGCGGTCTCTCCGATGCGTCGTTTGCCCTCTGCGACCAGGCGGACTCCGTGGAGCGGATCATGCTGACGGAAGTCGTGCGAGCGGGCACGTGGCGCAAGCTGGGTGATCCTGACCAGACCGCGGCGGCGTTCGAGCGCGCTCTTGCCCTGGACCCGGCCAACTGGTCGCTCTATCTCGACCTGGCCGACATACACGCCGAGCAGGGCGACTTCACCGCCGCGGTCCGGCTGATCGATCAGGGAATGGAACACGAGTCGACTGAGCTCACACTCCGCGCGGCCGGGGCCGCCTACCGGGCGCGGCTGACCGGCTCGCCTGCCGAACTGAGCGAACTCATCGAACTGGCGCCGAACCTGCCGAACGACTCGTACCGGGACCTGCTGATTGATCACGCGTGTGCTGGTCCCGCACTGCCTACCGAGCTCGTGGCTGCGGCCCGCCACATCCAGAACAGCTGAGGCTCCGCTCCTCGACGAGCAGCAGCTCCAGCCAGTAGGCGCCCAGCAGCGCGACCGGAGTCCTGGCGACGGCGTCCACACCTTGATGCTTGGCGCCGCCCGCCAGCACAACCTGCTCCTAGCCGCGTGGCTCGGAGCCGTCCCCAGCTCACGGGATCCACCTGCTGTTGTCGAAGATCCATTACGGGACAGCTCTTAGCTGACGGAAGGCGCCCCAAGCACCCCGGCGCATCGGCGATAGTCGCCTCGTGACGACGCTCGTCGGCGCCCTAGAGGGTCGCTATCTACCGCCCGTCCCTGGCGAGCACGGTAGAACTTTCCCTTCTGCATCAAGGCACCCGCCGCGCACGGCGCGCCGCGCGCGGCCCGTCGCCCGGGCTGCGCTCCTGTCTCCGCCCCGCTCCGGCCCGGCCGCCGTCCGCACGCCTGACGGCTTGGGTTGATGGGTGGCGAACGCACGATCGGGCCGAGGCGGTACGCAGGTGCGGCTCAAGACGATGCCTCCGGCGGGGTCGCTCAGGCTCCGGGATGGAGGGGCCCGTTCGCGGGTGCCGGCCGGTGGGGTGTGGCGGTGGAGGGATTCCCATCCGATCTGCCGTCGACACAGGCAGAGCCGAGCAGACACGGCACCGGGCGTCCAGGTCGTTCGTACAGTAGCGCGCTCCACCTGGACGCCCGGCAGCGCGCCTGCTCCACACACCTGTGGGCCGACGGGATGGGAGTTTCGGGGTAGGTGGTGGGTGAGGCAGCGGACGCTCGAAGGCATCCTCAACGACCAAGCGACTGTCACGGTGCACCGGCGTCACCTACAGGTACGCAGCCCATGAGACAGCCGAACCTTTCGCTACTACTTAAGGCCGTGTGCCGCCGCGATATACGGTCGTTGAGCGAGGAGGGTTTCCAGTCTACTGTCGGGCCACAATTCGATGTAGGGCGCGTTGCCCTCCGCATTATGGCGTTCCACCCAGGACACTGCGTCAGCAGTGAAACGGCCGCTAGTGGCGATGACAATGCCTCGTACGAGCGGAGGCCCCCACAGCTTGCCCGCCGTCGCGGTCTCATTGACGGCAGGTGCGTTGCCCTACTGTGCGATTGGATCACGGGGCTCCCGCGCCGCCACCCACCTCCGCCGCCTCGCCCCCGGGCTCCTCGTGCGGGACGAGCCCGCCGAAGT